>NZ_JBHXBG010000207.1:0-9358 GCF_042726755.1 Promicromonospora sp. NPDC060271
TCCCGGGGCGGGAGCGGCGCCGGACTGCTGTGCTGTGACCATCACTCGACCGTGTACCCGTTCACCTGGGCCTCGTTCTCCAGGGCCGTCTGCCAGTCGGGCAGCAGGTCGACGAGCTTCTTGCCCGCGGCGAGCTCTGGCGTCACGGTCTTGGCGAAGACCGCCTCCTGGCTGAACCGGGGGTAGCCCCACCCGTCCCAGACCTGACCGGACGCCGTGGTGACGTTCTCGGCGAAGTCGCCGGCGAAGTAGCCGGACTCCGCCTGGTTCGCGAGCCACTTCTCCGCCGCGGAGGCGTACGCGGGGAGGCCGGGCCCGAGCTCGACCTGGTACTCGTCGGAGCTGGTCACGAACTCCAGGAACGTCTTCGCCGCCTCGAGGTTCTTGGAGTGCTGGGAGACGAACCAGGTGCCGCCGCCCACGTTCCCGGTGACGGCCTCCTGGCCCTCCCAGGCCAGGGGCAGCCCTGCCGCGATCGTGCCCTCCGGGGCGTCGAGCGAGTCCTTGTTCTGGAAGAGCGCGCCGCTGAACCAGATCGGGCCGGGCAGCATCAGCGTCTTGCCCGAGTACTTGCTGACGAACTCGGCGTCGAAGACGCTGTCCTGCACCACGGATCCCGACTCGATCAGGTTGTCGAGGATCTCGGCCATCCGCACGGCGTTCGGGTCGGACGTGTCGGTGCTGAAGGTGTCGGTCCCGGTGACCGTGTTGATCGGCGCCTTGGCGCCCCAGAAGTACACCTCGGGCGCCCAGGCGTCGCCGACGGAGCCGACGATGTAGCCGGGGTGCTCCTCCGCGACCTGCTCGCCGAGCGCCTCGTACTCCTCCCACGTGGTGGGGACCTCGTACCCGAACTCGTCGAACAGGCTCTGGTCGTACCACGTCACGACGGACGCGAGGTCGTTGCGCAGCCCGTACACGGTGCCGTCGACGGTCGTGGGGTCGAGGGCGCCGGGCGTGAACCCATCCAGGAACTCCTGGTCGAAGTACCCCTTGTCGAGCGGCGCGGCGAACGGCGTCTGGCCGACGGCCGCCCAGGCGGCGTCGTTGTTCTGCGTGGAGAAGACGACGTCGGGCCAGCCGGAGCCGGCCTGGTCGAACGCGGTGATCTTGGTCTGGAAGCTGCCCGAACCGTTCGCGCCGCCGTCGTAGGTCTCGACGTTGACCGGGACGTCCGGGTGCGCCTTGGTGAACGCCTCGACGGCGGGCTCGCGCGAGGCGTCGACCCACACCGTGATCGGGCTGTCGGCCTCCTGCTCCTCGGCCGCGAAGCCGTAGGGCGAGTCGGCGCCGGAGCCGGTTCCACCACCGCCGCCGCAGGCCGCGAGCGCCAGCGCGGGGGCAACGACAGCCGCCGCAAGAGTGAGCCGTCCGAGCCGCGTGCGGCCGGCGGAGCGAGTACGCAAGGACATCGTTGTTCCTTTTCTCATCAGCAACAGTGCACGACCGGGATGCGCGCCTGGAGGCTCTGGACTCGGCCCCCTTGCCTCGCGCAAGACTGTACCAGAGATAACATGTATGCCAAGTGCCGTGGGTTATCACATATAGTTCGGCTGGCTCCGGAGGTTTCTGCCGACCCCGGACCACGCAGGCCCTGACAGGGATTCCGACGGAGGAGAGCCCATCCATGCCCGACACCATCCCCGCGACCATCGCGGTGACCGAGTGCGACCACGACGCGTTCCTCGAGGAGGAGTCGGTAGCGCGCGAGAGCGGCGTCGAGCTGCGGATCGGCCAGAGCCGCACCCGTGCCGAGCTGATCGACGCCTGCCGCGACGCCGACGGCGTGCTGGTGCAGTACGCCCACGTCGACGGGGAGGTCATGGACGCACTCCCCCGGCTCCGGGCGATCGGACGCTACGGCGTCGGCGTGGACTCGATAGACATCGACGCCGCGACAGCGCGCGGCATCGCGGTGTGCAACGTCCCGGACTACGGCACCGAGGCCGTCTCCGACCACGCGATCGGCCTCACGCTCGCGGTGGCCCGCGGCATCCCGCGCACCGACCGGGGCCTGCGGGAGGGCCGGGTGGACCTGCCCGCCGTCCGCCCCCTCTTCCAGACCCGGGGGCGCACGTTCGGGGTGGTCGGCCTCGGCCGGATCGGCGCGGCCACGGCGCGCAAGGCTGCGGGCCTCGGCTATGCCGTCATCGGGCACGACAGCCTCGTCGAGCCCGGCACCGACCACCACGGGGTACCCGCGGTGACGCTCGACGAGCTGTGCGCACGCGCCGACGTCGTGTCACTGCACGTCCCGCTGACCCCGCAGACCCGCGGCCTGATCGGCGCGGAACAGTTCGCGCTCATGCGGGACACCACGATCGTCGTCAACACCGCGCGTGGCGGTGTGGTCGACGTGCCGGCCCTCGTCGACGCCCTGGAGGCAGGCCGCCTCGGCGGGGCCGGGATCGACACCCACGAGGACGAGCCCCTTCCGGTGGACCATCCCCTCACCCGGTTCGACAACGTCGTCCTGACGCCGCACCTGGCGTGGTACACCGAGGAGTCCTACGGCGAGCTCAAGCGCCGCACCATCGAGAACGTCGTCGAGGTGCTGGCGGGGCGCAACCCGCGCAACATCGTGAACCCGCGGGCGCTGGGCGTCGGACGGACGGCCCTGACCCACGCCGCGCAGCACGACCCGCAGCACGACACGGCGGGAGGCCTCCGATGACCACCATGCCCGCGGTCGTCTGGACCGCCACCGACACGCTGGAGCTGCGCGAGGTCGACGTCCCGCAGCCGCCTCCGGGCTGGGCGCTGGTCGAGGTCGCCTACACGGGGATCTGCGGCACGGACCTCGCCATCGTCCACGGCAAGCATCCCCGTGCCCGACACGGCCTGATCCTCGGGCACGAGATCTCCGGCCGCGTCGCCCGGGCGGCGCCGACCGGACCGCAGGCCGGGAGCTCGGTCGTCGTCGAGCCCCTCATCTCCTGCGGCCGCTGCAGGGCGTGCCGCGCCGGCGACACCCACGTGTGCCGTGACCTCGGCCTCTACGGCATCGACGTGCCCGGCAGCCTCGCCCGGTACGTGGCGCTCCCGCCCGAGGTGCTGCACGAGGTGCCCGCCGGCGTCGACCTGCGGCTCGCGACCCTGGTCGAGCCGCTCGCGGTGGCGGTCCACGCCGTGACGCTGTCCGGGCTGCGGGACGGGGACACCGTGGCGGTGGCGGGCGCCGGACCGATCGGGATCCTCACGGCGCTGACCGCCCGGCACGCGGGCGCACGCCACGTGATCGTCAGCGAGACCTCCCCCGCGCGGCGCGCGCTCGCCGAACAGCTCGGCCTGACAGTCGTCCCCGAGGGGGAGACGCTCACCTCCGTGGCCCTCGAGCTCACCGACGGCGAGGGCGCTGACGTCACCTTCGACGCGGCCGGCCACCCCGCCGTCGCGCCCGAGCTCACCGCGGCCACCCGGGTCGGCGGGACCGTCGTGATCGTCGCGGTGCACAAGGAGCCGACGCCGGTGGACCTGCGCGAGGTCTGCTTCAAGGAGCTCGTCGTGCGCGGTGTGCGCGTCTACACGTCCGACGACGTGCGGCGGGCGATCGGGCTGGTCGTCGACGACAGCCTCGGCCTGGGCCGGCTGCCCACCAGGGCGTTCCCGCTCGGCCAGGCCCAGGAGGCGGTCGCCGCCGCGGGCGCCGCGGAGTACCTCAAGGTCCTGATCACTTCCCACGAGGAGGACGCCGACAGATGAACCCGTTCGACCTGACCGGACGGACCGCCGTCGTGACCGGCGGCGGGCGCGGGCTTGGGCTGGGCATCAGCCGCTCGCTGATCGCCGCGGGCGCCGACGTCGTGGTCCTGTCCCGCGGCGACCTGCCCGACGAGCTCGTCGCGTACGCCGGCGAGCACTCCCGCACCGTCTCCGGGGTGCACGCGGATCTCGCGGACCCCGCCTCGATCGACGAGACCGTCGCCCACGTGCTGGCGCGCCGCACCGTCGACATCCTGGTGAACAACGCCGGGACGCAGGCACGGCACCCCGCCGCCGAGTTCCCGCTCGACGAGTGGGACACGGTGCTCCAGGTCAACCTGCGGGCGGTGCTGCAGCTCTGCCAGGCGTTCGGCCGCCCCATGCTGGAGCGCGGCGCCGGCAAGATCGTGAACCTGGCGTCCCTGCTCAGCTTCCAGGGCGGCCTGACGGTCCCGGCCTACGCGGCGAGCAAGGGCGCGGTCGCGCAGCTCACCAAGGCGCTGTGCAACGAGTGGGCCGCACGGGGCGTGAACGTCAACGCCGTGGCGCCCGGCTACATGGACACCGACATGAACGCCGCGCTCCTGGCGGACCCGGTCCGCTCCCGGCAGATCGGGGACCGTATCCCGGCGGGCCGTTGGGGTCGGCCCGCCGACGTCGGCGGCGCCGTGGTGTTCCTCGCCTCGGGGGCCGCCGACTACGTCCACGGCCCGGTGCTGGCCGTGGACGGCGGCTGGCTGGCCCGCTGAGCCGGCCCGCCGGGCCGGGCCCCACTGAGCCGGCCCGGCGGGTCGGCCGGGGTCCGGCCGCAGGTCAGCCGACCGAGGCCACCTTGAGCTGGGTCGCCGGGTCGCGGCGCTGCGCGAGCCGCAGCCCGGCCTCGCGCGGGCGGACGTGCGGCCCGGCGGGCGCCGCCCACGACCCCGTCCCGGTGATCGCCGCGATCTCCGCCTCGTCCACCTCGATACCGGAGCCCGGCTCGTCGCCGAGGACGATGCCGCCGTCCTCGAAGGACTGGTCGACCGTCAACCCGACGGGGAACGACAGGTCCTGGACCTCGCTCACGAGGTGGTTGGGCACGGCGGCGGCCGCGGCGGCCAGCGGGTTGCAGTTGTACGCGACCGGGCTGACCGGCAGGTCGTGCGCGTGCGCGAAGGCGGCCACCCGCATGAAGTGGGTGGGGCCCCAGACGCTCCCTGTCTGCACCACGTCGACCGCCCCGGCCTCGACGAGCGGCCGGAACTGCTCCAGCCCCGTGAGATTCTCGCCGGTGGCGATCGCGGTGGACGCCGACCGCGCCAGGGCCAGATGACCCTCGACGTCCCAGCGGCGCACGGGCTCCTCGATCCAGGTGAGCTCGACCTGCGCCTCGACCTGTGCGAGCTGCCGCCGCGCCTGGTGCCTGCCCCAGCTCTCGTTGACGTCGTACATGAGCGAGGGGTTCTCGCTGTTCCGGCTCATCACCTCGCGCACCACGCCGAGCCGGGCCACGTCGCGGCGCAGGTCGAGCCCGCCCTTGACCTTGGCGCCGGTGAACCCGCGGTCCGCGAACCGCGAGTACAGGTCCACGAGGCCGTCCTCGTCGAGGCCGTACTCGAGGCCCGACGCGTATCCGGCCACGAACCGGTCCCGCGCGCCCAGCAGGCGCCACAGCGGTTCGCCTGCCATCTTCGCCTTGAGGTCCCACAGCGCCATGTCGAGCGCCCCGATCGTGGCGAAGGTCGATCCGGCGTGACCGGCCTTGAAGACCCAGGAGAGCATCCGGTCGTAGAGTGCGGCGACCGCGCGGGGGTCCTCCCCCTCGATCGCCGGGAAGACCCGGTCGATCGCGTCGTGCGACCCGAGCCCTACCCCCGTCAGACCGCCGTCGGTCTCGACCAGGACGACCGGGACCTCGGTCACGCCGCTGCGGATCACGCCGTTGACGTCCCCGACGGGCCGGCCCCACCGGTGCACGGTGAGCAGGCTCCGATACCCCGTGATCTTCATGGGTGGTAACTTATCATACGAATTACATCTAGCTCTTGGGGCGACGGCGAGCCCAGCTCCGCGAGATGTGCGCGCGCATCAGGTCGGCGGAGGCCTCCGTGTCGCCGCTCATGATGGCCTCGAAGATGTGGCGGTGCTCCTCGTGCGTCAGCTCGTTGTGCCCCTTCGGCGGCGCGCCGGTGTACTGGGCCACGAGGCGGGCCTTGCCCTGGATGCTCGAGATGATCGCGCGCGCGAACTCGTTGCCGGAGATCCGGTGGACCAGCGAGTGGAAGGCGATGTCCTCCTCCGCGTACTCGTCGGGGTCGTCGAGCGAGGCGTTCAGCGCGTCGAACTGGCGGGACAGCGCCGCGCGGGCGTCGTCGTCGATCTGCCGCGCCGCCGATGACGCCATCAGGCCCTCCAGCACCGTCCGGATCCCGATGAGCTGGTCCATGAACAGGAGGCTGTCCTCGCGCTGGAAGATCGCCTCGAGGACCATGGTGTCGAGCAGCGACCAGGACTCCCGGTCGAGCACCACCGTGCCCCAGCCCTGACGGGCGGCGACCAGCCCCTTCTCCGCCAGCGCCGTGAGGGCCTCGCGGATCACGGTGCGGCTCACCGTGAACGTCTCGCACAGCACCGCCGCGGAGGGCAGCGCGGTTCCTGGCGCGTACTTCCCGGTGACGACGTCCTGCACGAGCGTCCGGATCACTGCCTCGGCGAGTGCCGGCCGGTTTCGGGTCACCTGCGTACTGGTCGGTGCCTGCTGAACCACGTGTCTCTCCTCTTCCGACGCGCGATCTCGGGGGGCCGCACGATCGCCCATCGTATCGCCAGGGCTTCTTCCGCGGCCCCCTGCACCATTGCGCACACATCATATGTGTGATTAGTCTCTCGCGGCGGGTAAGGAAGCCCGGTCGCCTCAGCAGAAAGCGATGGAACGATGACACAGAGGTCACGCACAGTTCCGAGAATCCGGCATCGATCGAGGAGAGCGGGAGCCATGGCTGCCCTGAGCGCCATAGCGGTGGTCGTCTCGGCAATGGTTCCCGTGTCCGCGGCACAGGCCGCACAGGCCGCACAGCAGGTCGTAGAGCAGGGCAAGGACCGCACCTACTTCGCCGCGCCCGACGGCCGTGACGCCGGTGCGTGCGAGGTGCGGCGCGCCTGTTCGATCGAACGCGCGCAGGAGCTGGTCCGGCGCGAGGCCCGCAAGGGCAGGGACGTCACCGTCGTGCTGCGGGACGGGACCTACCGGATCACCGAGCCGCTCGTGTTCGGCGCGCAGGACGGCGGCCGCGACGGCCACACCGTGCGGTGGACGGCGGCGCCCGGCGCCCGGCCGGTGATCTCCGGCGCCACCCCGATCTCCGGATGGTCGGTCCACGACGAGGAGGCCGGCGTCTACGTCGCGGACACGCCGCCCGGCGTCGACAGCCGCCAGCTCTACGTGAACGGGATCATCGCGCAGCGCGCCTCCCTGCCGCTGGCCAACTCCGATGTGACACCAACGCCGACCGGCCTGACCATCAACAACCAGCAGCTCGGCTACCTCAGCGGCCTGCCGGACCAGGGGCGGATCGAGTTCCAGTCGCTCGGCGACTTCACCAACCGCTACTCCCCCGTCGAGTCGATCGCCGGCTCCACGATCACCATGGCGCAGCCCGCGTGGGACAACAACACCTGGGGCTGGGACACCGTGCAGAACTCGTTCCTCGCCGGGCCCACGTGGTCGCTGGAGAACTCGCTCGCGTTCCTCGACCAGGTCGGCGAGTGGTACCTCGACCCGTCCGCGGGGAAGCTGTACTACAAGCCGGGTGACGGCGTCGACCCCGACGACCTGGACGTCGAGCTCCCGCAGGTGGAGTCGCTGGTGAGCATCAGCGGCACGTACGACGAGCCGGTGACGGGCCTCGAGTTCGACGGCCTCGAGTTCACCGGCACCTCGTGGCTGGGCCCCTCCACCCACGGCTACGCGACCCAGCAGAACGGCGCGTTCATCAAGGACGCGTACGAGTACCGCCCGGATGACGCCTTCACGAGCTGCTCGCGCGGCTGCGAGATGTTCGAACGAGCCCGCTTCGACGCCTGGTACCAGGAGCCTGCGGCGGTGCAGGTCTCCGCGGCGCACGACATCTCGCTGACGAACAACCGCTTCACGAACCTCGGGCAGACCGCGCTCGGCATCGGCAACGACGCCAACGCCACGCTCTCCGGGGTAGGCCTGGGCGCCAGCGGCATCGACGTGACAGGAAACGTTTTCAACGAGGTCGGTGGCCACGGGATCGCGGTCGGCGGGGTGCGGGAGGACGCGCACCACCCGAGCGACCCGCGGATGATCAACAAGGACATCCGCATCGAGAACAACACGGTCAACCGGGTCGCCGTCGAGTACAAGGACAACTCGGGCATCCTCAGCACGTACGCGACGAACGTCCAGATCGTGCACAACGAGGTCGCCAACGTCGCCTACGACGGCATCGACACCGGCTACGGCTGGGGCGCCAACGACCCGGGCGGCTCGGCGGAGTACGTCCGCCGCGGCTACTACAACTGGCACGCCCTGTACACGACCCCGACGACGCTCAAGGACAACCTCGTCGCGGGCAACCTTGTGCACCACACCAAGGCGCGGTTCGCCGACGGCGGTTCGCTGTACAACCTCTCGGCCAGCCCGGGCACCGTGGTGGAGCGCAACTACCTGTTCAACGTCTCCGGCGTCGGCCTCTATCTCGACGAGGGGACGCGCTACACCACCTACCGGCACAACGTGCTCCAGGGCACCAACCCGTGGATCTTCACCAACGCTTACAGCGACGGCAACAACACCAGCGACAACATGATCCGCGAGAACTGGTTCAACTCCGGCGGCGCCCAGATCCCGAACGCCGAGGAGCGGAACAACCAGCTCATCGACAACGTCTCGGTCGCGGGCACGAGCTGGCCGCAGGCGGCGCTGGACGTCATGTGCGAGGCGGGTGTCGCGCCGCGGTACCGGACGACGCTGAACGCCAACCTGTTCGGGCTCGCACAGTGCCCGGTGGACGCGCCGGTCGGTGACGGATACCGGACGACGGCGGTGTCCGCGGCCGAGAGCTACTTCGGGCAGCGGTCCGGTCAGCAGGGCGCCGCCTTCGGTGTCGCGGCGGCGGGCGCGGACGTGTGGGGCGCGGGCGGCCAGCGGGACGACGCGTTCGGAGCGCTCTACCGGGCGGGCTCCTTCGCCGCCGGGTCGAGCGTCTCCGTACGCGTGGACACGGTGAACGACACGAACGCCTGGGCCAAGAGCGGGGTCATGGTCCGCAACGACCTGACCGCGCCCGGGGCGTCGTCCGGGTACGCGATAGCCGCCGTGACGCCGCGCAACGGCGTCGTCTTCCAGTGGGACGCGAACGGCGACGGCTACCTCGACAGCGCGAGCCAGGCCCGGGTCGACACGCACCGCGCGGTGTGGGTCAGGCTGGACCGCGTGGGCGACCAGGTGTCGGCGTCCTACTCCTACGACGGGGTCAACTACCGGCGGGTCGGGTCCGCGGTGGCGCTACCCGGCGCGGCGGAGGTGCAGGACGGCGGCGTCTTCTCGACGTCGCACGACGTGAGCACGGCGGCGATCAACGTGTTCAGCGACCTCCGCCTGGCCGCGGCCGACGGCCCCGGTCGGCCGTAGCCGCCGACCGCTCGGTCC
>NZ_JBHXBG010000208.1:0-9268 GCF_042726755.1 Promicromonospora sp. NPDC060271
GTCCGAGCCTCCCGGCTTTCAGCCAAGGAAGCTCGGACAGGCGCTCTACTTCGCGGGTGGATCAGCGCAGCGCCTCGGCGTCGTCGTGGTAGTCCGTCGCGACCGGAGGCAGGTGACCGTCGGTGCCGTCGGCGTACCGGTCCGGTGACGCGGCGGACCCGTCGTCCGCACCGTCGTCCCCCGACACCGACTGGTCGAAGACCTGGGCCGGCTGCTCGCCGCGGATGAGGGCGAGCGCCGAGGGAAGGTCGTCCGCCGTGACCAGCACGTCGCGGGCCTTGGAGCCTTCCGACGGCCCCACGATCTCGCGGGACTCCAGGAGGTCCATGAGCCGCCCCGCCTTGGCGAATCCGACGCGCAGCTTGCGCTGCAGCATCGACGTCGAGCCGAACTGGGTGGTGACCACGAGCTCGGTCGCCTGCAGCAGCAGGTCGAGGTCGTCGCCGATGTCCTCGTCGACCTGCTTCTTGGCCGCGGCGGGCGCCGCGACGTCCTCGCGGTAGACGGGCTTGAGCTGGCTCTTGACGTGCTCGACGACCTGGTGCACCTCGGACTCGGTGACCCAGGCACCCTGGACGCGCATCGGCTTGGCCGCGCCCATGGGCAGGAAGAGCGCGTCACCCTGACCGATGAGCTTCTCGGCACCGGGCTGGTCCAGGACCACGCGCGAGTCGGCGAGCGAGGACGTGGCGAACGCGAGCCGGGACGGCACGTTCGCCTTGATCAGGCCGGTCACGACGTCGACGGACGGCCGCTGCGTCGCGAGCACCAGGTGGATGCCCGCTGCGCGCGCGAGCTGCGTGATGCGCTGGATCGAGGCCTCGACGTCGCGCGGGGCGACCATCATGAGGTCGGCGAGCTCGTCGACCACGACCAGCAGGTACGGGTACGGCGCGATCTTGCGCTCGGAGCCCGGCAGCGGCTTGACCTTGCCCGCCCGGACGGCGACGTTGAAGTCGTCGACGTGCTTGTAGCCGAACATCGCCAGGTCGTCGTACCGGGCGTCCATCTCGCGCACCACCCAGTCGAGGGCCTCCGCCGCCTTCTTGGGGCTGGTGATGATCGGCGTGATGAGGTGCGGGATGCCCTCGTAGATCGTGAGCTCCACGCGCTTGGGGTCCACCAGGATCAGGCGCACCTGCTCCGGTGTGGAGCGCATCAGGATCGAGGTGATCATCGAGTTGATGAAGCTCGACTTACCGGCGCCGGTCGCACCGGCCACGAGGATGTGCGGCATCTTGGCGAGGTTCGCCACGACGTAGCCGCCCTCGACGTCCTTGCCGACGCCCATCACCATCGGGTGCTCGGTGCGGCGGGCCGCGCCCGAGCGCAGCACGTCGCCCAGCACCACGGTCTCGCGGTCCGTGTTCGGGATCTCGATGCCGATGGCGGACTTGCCGGGGATGGGCGACAGGATGCGCACGTCCGCGCTCGCGACCGCGTAGGCGATGTTGTTGGACAGCGACGTGATGCGCTCGACCTTGGTCTTGGCGCCCACCTCGACCTCGTAGCGGGTGACCGTCGGCCCGCGGCTGAAGCCGGTGACCTTGGCGTCCACGCCGAACTGCTCGAACACGCCCGTCAGCGACTCGACCACCCGGTCGTTCGCCGCCGACCGTGCCTTGTGGGGCGCTCCCGCGACCAGGAGGTCCTCGTCGGGCAGCAGGTAGACCGTGTCGCCCTCCAGCATGGGCTGCACGCCCCGCGGCATCGGCTCGCCGGCCTCGGGTGGCCTGGGGCCGTCCGCCTTGGGGGCGGCCTTGGCGCCCGCCGCCCGTTCGCCGTCGGGACCGAGCACGCCGGGACCGATGGCCGGAGCGCCGGTGA
Organism: Promicromonospora sp. NPDC060271; assembly: GCF_042726755.1. Taxonomy (NCBI): domain Bacteria; kingdom Bacillati; phylum Actinomycetota; class Actinomycetes; order Micrococcales; family Promicromonosporaceae; genus Promicromonospora; species Promicromonospora sp. NPDC060271. The sequence goes on from NZ_JBHXBG010000208.1 coordinate 1,828, forward strand.
CCTTGCCCGCTGACTCGCTCGTGGGGATGCGCTGCGTGGTGAGCCGGCCGGCCTTCGCGGCCCGCTCGGCGGCCTCCACCTCGGCGGCCTTCTCGAAGGCCTCGTCGCCCACGAACCCGGCGAGGCGCTCCTTCTCGGCAGCGATCTCCTCCTTGGTGCGGCGCTTGCGGCGCTTCGTGGTCCCGGTGGTGCCGTCGTGCCGCGAGACGCCGTCGGCGAGCGCGAGCCCGTCGTCGTCGGCGGCGTCCTCGCGGTGGTTGCCGGTCAGCCGGTCGTACATGCCGCGCAGTCGCGCCGGGATCCGGTGCACCGGCGTCGCCGTCACGATGAGGACGCCGAAGAACCCGGCCAGGACGTACAGCGGGATCGCGAACCACTGCGTCAGGCCCGTGACCACCGGCGTCGCGAAGAGGAACCCGATGATGCCGCCGGCGTCCTGCACGGGGGCGAAGCCCGCCGTCGGCGACGGCAGGTCCGCGCTGATGTGCACGAGAGAGCAGGTGGCGACCACCAGGAAGCTGAGCCCGATCGCCACCCGGCCGTTCTGCTGGGCACGCTCCGGGTGGCGCATGACGCGGAAGGCGAGCCAGACGAGCAGCACGGGCAGGGCCACGCCCGCGATGCCGAAGGTGCCTGCGACCACCGCGTGCACACCGTCGCCGAACGGTCCGTCGATGCCCCACCACTCGCGGGCGGCGACGATCACCGCGACCGCGAGCAGCGCGAAGCCGACGCCGTCGCGCCGGTGGTCCGGTTCCAGTTCCTGTCCTCCCTGCTGCGTTGCCTGCTGCGCGCCCCCGTCGGACGTGTCCTGCGCCGGCCGCGGCCCGGCGGCGCGGGTGGCACCGCCCACCGCGTGGGCCATACCCATCCACAGCCCGCGCAGCGCACGCACGGGCCACGGCGGGCGGGACGGACCGGACGCGGCCTTGGCCGCCGGGCGGGCAGCCCCCCGGCGCTGCGCCGGTCGCTTCGACGCGGCAGCCTTGGGCCTGGCGCTCTTCGCGCCCTGCCCGGATCCCTTCCCGGAGCTTCGCCGGGCCGACGTGCGGGTCGCCATGATGTCGCCACCGTAACCGGGGAGGGCGGCGGGGCCCAGGAGGCCTCGCGGTGTGTCCCAGGACCGGACCCTTGTCCGCTTTGCCGGGACCGAGCGGGGAGCAGGGGCTGGATCCGCTCCGTCGGTATGGCCCGAGCCTGCGGTTCCGCTCCGGGCTCAGCCCAGGAGCAGCCCCACCGCCAGCGTCCCCACGCCTGCGGCAAGAACCGCCGCGCCGACCGGCAGCAGCACCACCGCGCGGTTCGGCCTCGTCCGCCCCTCGCCCATCGCGGAGAAGAAGAATCCGGCGGGCATCAGGATCGCCGCGTACAGCACGCCGGTGGCGGCCAGCCAGTGCGCGAACCCCGTCAGGCTCGTCGCCTCCGACAGGAGCAGGCAGAGCAGACCGAGGATCACGAGCACGCCCGCGTGCGCGTGGCCTGCCCGGAAGAAGCTCTTCTGCAGGTCGGTGGTGACCATCCGGCCGCCGAAGACCTTGAGCAGGAAGAACCCGCCCGACTCGATCCCCACGACGGTCAGCAGCACGATGCCCGCTGTGATGCGGGCCGGATCCGAGAGCTCGAGCACGGCGTCCTCCAGGGACCAGCTGTTCCGGTGTTTCATAACAGTGTTATCAAACAACGTTCGCAAACGGACGTCAAGGCTTCTAGACTCACGCCATGGCTCGACCACGACTGCACGACGACGCCCTGCGCACCCGGCTCCTCGAGGTCGCGTCGCGAATGATCTCGTCCGACGGCGAGAGTGCGGTCACCGTGCGCAAGGTCGCCGCGGAGGCGGGCACCAGCGCGTCGGCCGTCTACGCGCTCTTCGGCTCGCGCGAGGCCCTGGTCGGGGCGGTGAGCGACGAGGGCTTCCGGCGGTTCGCCGAGCACCTCGCCGCCGTCGGCCGGGGACCGGATCCCGCGGCGGACCTGCGCGCCCTCGGCGGCGCGTACCGGAAGTTCGCCCTGGCAGACCCGCATTTCTACCGCGTCATGTTCTACCGCGCGGTGCCACCGGCCGACGGCGGCTCGGCGGCCGCCGTCGACCGGCCCACCTTCCAGGTGCTGCACGACGCTGTCGCCAGGGCGCTCCACGGCGCGCCGCCCGAACGCGTGCTGGGTGCCGCCGTCGGGCTGTGGGGGCTGGTGCACGGGCTGGTGTCGCTCGAGCTGGCCGGTCTGCTGCCCGGGGACGCGAGCGCCCGCGAGGCCGCGTTCGACCGGGCCGCCGGAGCGGTCGGGCCGGCGCTGCTCGCGGGCTGACGCCGGTCGCGGCCAGGCCGAACCGGGCCGGTCGGACCGGCGTGACCGGTCGGCCGGCGTAGCCGCTCAGGCGCCGGCGACCCGCCAGGCCTCGACCTCCGCCAGATAGGTCGCGACCCGGTCCGGCGGCAGGAACGACCCCCTGAACGATGCCGCCGCGAGCTCGGCCCGCTGGTCCCGGGTGAGGTCGAAGGCGGCGGTGACGGCGTCGTCGACGTCGTCCACGTAGGCGCCGAAGTACGGCGGGTCGTCGGAGTTGATGCTGACGAGCATGCCTGCCTCGATCATCGCGGGCAGCGGGTGCTCGGCCAGGGTGGGGACGGCACGGAGCCGCACGTTGGAGACGGGGCATACGGTGAAGGGCACCTGTTCGGCCACGACGCGGGCGACGAGCTCCGGGTCGTCGACGACGGCGATGCCGTGGTCGATGCGCTCGGCGTGCAGGAGGTCGAGCGCGTCCCGGATGTTCTGGGCGGGTCCCTCCTCTCCCGCGTGCGCGGTGCGGCGCAGCCCGGCCTCCTCCGCACGCGCGTAGACGGCCTGGAACAGGCCCGGCGGGTAGCCGACCTCGGCGTTGTCCAGCCCCACGCCGGCGATCGGCGCGTCCGCCGCGAGCAGCCGCTCTAGGACGTCGAGCGCGTCGGCGCTGTCCCGGTCGCGGTGGAAGGCGGCGATGAGCAGGGTGGTGATGCCGTGCTCGGCCTCGCTGCGCTGCAGGACGCCGGCGATACCGTCGATGACGTCCTCCAGCGGCACTCCGCGCACCAGGTGCGCCTGCGGGTCGAAGCTGATCTCCGCATGGCGCACCCCGGCGCGTGCCGCCCGCACCAGGTAGGCGCGGGTCAGGTCGGCGAAGTCGGCCTCGGTGCGGAGCACCGACATGGCCGCCGAGTACAGGTCGAGGAACGACTGCAGGTCCTCGAACTCGTACGCGGCACGCAGGCTCGCCGGGTCGGGGTACGGCAGGGCCACGCCGTTGCGGGCGGCGAGCTCGAACGCCAGCTCCGGTTCCAGCGTGCCCTCGATGTGCACGTGCAGCTCTGCGCGAGGAGGTCGCGACGGCGACGCGGGTGTGGTCATGACGGCAGGCTACGTCCCGTCAGCGGACTGGAAGCGTCAGGCGAACCCTGCGGCCTTCTCCTGTGCTGTCGTGGTCTCCCGGACGATCCTCACCCAGTGGATGGCCGCGACGGTGAGCGCGACGGCGGCGACGGACCGGACGACGATCTCCGCGACCTGGTCGGACGAGGTGAAGACGCGCAGGCCGGACACCAGCCAGAAGGTCCACCACAGGCCGAGGGCGACCCGGCGCTGCCCGTCGGGCAGGACCGCGTCGCGGATGTCCCGGACCACCTGGAACGGAACCCAGAGGAAGGCCACGGGGACGAGCCAGCCGAGCCAGGTCCAGGCCGGACCCCGCGCGAACCGGGCGGCGGGGTTCCAGGCCTCGGCGAACCTACGGCTGGCCTGGAGCCAGACGCAGGCGGCGACGTAGGCGGCCAGACCGAACAGGAGCGCGACGGTGGCGCCGTTGGGATCGACCCGTACGCCCAGACCGATGTTGATGCCGGACGCCTCGCCACGACCGCCCGTGAAGACCAGGATCGCCAGGTCCGCGAGCTCGACGAAGAGCAGGCAGCACGCGGCCACCGTCGTCCCGACCGCGAGCCCTGCGGGCGGCTCGGGCAGCGGCTTGCTGGACGTGCGACGACGTGCGGGGGCCTGGGCCCGGCCGACGGGCACTCGCTGCTGACCGCTGACCGGCGTGGGCGGTCCGGTGTGCTGTCCGGTGCTCGCACCGGCGTAGTGCTCGGGGTACTGGGGCTCGGGGTACTGGGGCTCTGCGTAAGGGGACTGCGGGTGCGCTGGGCTGCCCAGCTGCTCCGGGTGGGACTGCCTGCCTCGTTGCGGGACTGGCCCGCCCCAGGGAGCAGCGCCGTTCTGGTGGGGGGTACGCGGGTCGGACATCCATGGCCTCCGATGTGTTCCCGCCACCGTACTCACACCGCAATGTCCGATAGCAACCAGTTGCGGGTGAACCCGCGTCCGACTCGCGAACTCGTGGCCGCAGGCCCGACCGCCATCCGTCAGCGGCGCGCCAGATCGGGGTGCGGCACCTCCCGGTACAGGCGGAGCGACGCGAGCAGCAGCCAGGCGAACCCGACCACCACGGCGAGCCACAGCCCGCCCATCCCGGCAGGACCGAGCGCGGCCCCACCGACGAAGCCCACGAGGACCATGATCCCCGCAGCCCTCGACCAGGCCGCGTGGCCACGCTCGCGGTGCCGGGCGAGCCACCCCCCGAGCAGCAGGGCGGCGACCCCTAACGCGACGAACCCGACGCCGCCGAACGCGAAGTGCAGCACGCCGGAGAGCGTCATCGTCGTCGCGCCCGGCTGCCCGGGCGGGAACCCTGGCATCGGGTCGGGCGGGAAGATCGCGCTCGCCACCATGGCCGCGCCATAGCTGCCCACCCCGATCCCGGTGCCGCGGGCGCCGGCCCGGACCAGCCCGATCCCGGCGACCAGCACCATCACGCCGCTCAGCGCCAGGTTCGTGACCTGCATCCAGCCGCCGTCGCCCAGCATCAGGACGCTCAAGGGGTGCCGCGCGAAGTCGAATCCTTCCCGGGTCAGCGCCAGGACCAGCCCGACGAGCAGGTAGAACGGCCCCGCGACCACACCCCAGCCGAGCATCGACCGCGTCACCGCGGCCGCCGTGTCGAACTCGCTCTCCTGTGCCATCTCGCCCTCCGGTCCTGTAGCGCCGACGAGGTGCCGACGTCCTTTCCGATCAGACGACGGCGGCGGCAGGAACTGAGCGCGCCGCACCGGATCCGGGCCCGGGGCCGGAGACGTCAGGCCCGGGGCGGATCAGTCCGGCCGCGCGACACGTCCCAGCAGGCCGGCGAGCTGCGCCAGCTCACCGGCCGACAACGCGGCCAGCGGAGTCTTCTCCAGCACCGTCGAGACCAGCTCGTCGCGGACCCGACGGCCCTTGGCGGTCAATACCAGCACCCGGGAGCGGCGGTCGTCCGGGTCCACCGCGCGCTCCACCAGCCCGCGGCCGGTGAGCTGGTTGCTGATGAAGGTCAGGTTCGGCGCGTTGCAGTACAGGCGCTCGGCCATCACCTTCATCGAAGGCGGTGGCTCGTCCGGGTCGATGAGCCACAGCGCCTGGAACGTGGCCGGCGTCATCTGGTGCTCGGCCAACGACTCCCCGAGCAGGTCGTTCGTCCGCATCCAGATGTCGTGCGTCGCGGCGACCACCGCGGTGAGGTCGGGCGTGGTCATGCCCGCATCCTATCGATACTTCGAGACTTGAAGGATTCGTGCTACGTTCGTCCCACCAATACTTCGAGACTCGAAACAATGGAGGAACTGATGAGCGACGACTACCGTGGCACCACCGCCCTTGTCACCGGCGCGTCGAAGGGGCTCGGGCGGGCCTACGCACTGGAGCTGGCACGCCGGGGAGCCCGCGTGATCCTGCTGGCCCGGTCGGAGGCAGACCTCCGGGCGGTCGCCGCACAGATCCGTGAACGGCACGCAGGCCTCGATCCCGAGGTGATCACCGGGGACCTCGCCGCACCCGACGGCCCCGAACGGATCCTGCGAGAGCTGCGCGACCGCGGCCTGACCGTCGACCTGCTGCTCAACAACGCCGGTGCGGGCAGCGTCGGCCCGTTCCTCGGCCGACCGCTCGGGCCGCAGCTGAGCACCGTCGGGCTGAACATCAGCGGCCTGCTCGCGCTGACCCACGCGATCGGGGCCGAGATGGTCGCGCGGGGCTCGGGCGGCATCATCAACGTCTCGTCGACCGCGGCCTTCCAGCCCATGCCCTACCAGGCCAGCTACGCGGCGACGAAGGCCTTCGTGCTCTCCTTCTCCGAGGCGCTGGCCGAGGAGCTGCGCGGCTCCGGCGTGCACGTCATGGCGGCGCACCCCGGCGCCGTCGCCACCGGTTTCTTCGACGGGACCACGGCCAGCATCGACGAACGGCTGGCCGACGCACCGGCCGCCGTCGCGACCCGCACCCTGGACGACTACGCGCGCCGGCGCGCCGTCTCCTATCCCGGCCGCGCCGTGACCCGGGCGATGACCTGGCCGGCACGCCTGCTGCCGCGCACGCTCGTCCCGCGGCTGACCGGCGGGCTCAACCGCCGGCTACGCCTCCACGAGGCGGTCGACGCCGCCTAGCCGACGGCGGCGTGCGGCGCCTGCCTCAGTACGAGACAGCGCCGTCCTGCTCAGCGAGGCGCTCCCGCTGCCAGGCGGTGACCTCGCGAACGATCCGGATCCACAGGACCAGTGCGACGACCATGCCGATGCTCGACACGACCTCGAGCGGCACCACGATGTTCGACGCCAGTTCGGTCACGCTCGCCGAGGTCCGAGACGAAGTCCTGTCCGCCACTTCCCCGACGTAGTAGCTGACCAGCCACACCGCCCACCACCAGCCGATCCCGGTGACCGGCCCCGGAGACGTCGCACGCCGCACATCACGGACGACCTGGTACGGGAACCACAGGTTGACGATCGGGACCGCCCAGCCGAGCCAGGCCCACACCTTCCCCCGTTCGTGGACGAAGGACGGGTTCGCACCCTGGGCCGACACCCTGCTCTTGTACAGCCACACACCGGAGACAACGTAAGCGGCGATAGCGGCCGGCAGGACGAACATACCGACCGTGTCGTAGGTGGTGAACGCTGACTGGGAGGGGCTCAGGCCGAGGTCCGCCGCGTCTGCGTAGGCCTTCGCGGCCTGCGGCGCGAACACCGTGTGGGTGAGCTGGACCAGGGTCCAGGTCACGGCAAGGACGATACTGGCGACTCCGAGCCCGGCGTGAACCGTCACCCGCGGCACGGTGTACAGCGGCGCGCCGTACGTGTAGTGAGGGGCAGGCGGCGCGGTGGGCGGCGTCGGCCCTGTGGGTGGGGCGTACGGGTCGTGCGTCATCGGGTGGCTCCATGCTGTACGGGGAAACCCGGGCCTTGTCGAGAAGGCACCGGGCAGCCGCCAACGCTAGCCATCGTTGTCCGGTATGCCCCCATCCCCAGCGGGTGATCTTCCCGAACGCTCAGCCTGGCTCGACGAGAACGGGGTTATGTGCGTGACCAGGCTGGTCACGCAC
>NZ_JBHXBG010000209.1:0-9265 GCF_042726755.1 Promicromonospora sp. NPDC060271
CGCGCGCCAAGCACACGGGCTACTCCCAAAAGAACTCAACGCCCCCCCCCCCTTAATTTTCAGCCCCACTGGTCACTCCGGTGACCTGTGCGTCTGACACGTCTACGGGCGGCCCGCGTACGGCATCGCGTTCGCGAGGCGGAGCGGGTTCTCCGACAGCGGCTGTCCGGGCAGCGTCGCCTCGATCATCATGCCGCCGCCCGTGTACATCGCGACGTGGTAGATCGACGCCGGGTCGCTCGGGTCCGAACCGTAGAAGACGAGGTCGCCTGGCCGGAGCGAGCCGTAGCCCACCTTGCCGACGGCGAGGTACTGCGACCGCGACGTGCGGGTGATGTTCACACCCTGACTCGCCCACGACATCATCGTCAGCCCCGAGCAGTCGTATGCGGACGGGCCCGCGGCGCCGAGCAGGTACGGCGCGCCGAGCCTGGCCCGCGCCCAGGCCACCGCGCCGATCCCCAGGCCACCGGAACCCTGCGTCACGCCCTCCGTCGGCGGGCCGGCCGGCGCCGGCCGCGGGGCGGGCGCGGGAGCCGGCTCGGCCTCCGGACCGGCGCCCCCGCCGTCCGCCGACCCGCGGCCGGGCCGCTCGGTGCGCACCGTTGCCACGGCGGCCGCCTCGGCCCTGGCCTCCTGCCGCCGTTCGAGCTCCGCCTTCGCCGCCGCCTCGCGGGCGGCGACCGCCGCCGCGGCCCGCGCGGCCTCCCGCTCGTTCTCGATCTCGACGCTGGTCTGCCGCAGCTCCGCGAGGCGTGCGACCAGCGCCTGGCGTTCGACCTCGGCCGCCCGGGTGCGCGCCGCGAGGTCGGCAGCGGCGGCCTGGGCGGCGTCGAACGCCGTCCGCGCCTGCTTGGCAGCCGCGTCGCGCTGCTTCTTCGCCGCGCTCCACCGGGCGTCGGCGGACTCCGACGCGGCGCGCGCCTGCTGGTACGCGGCCATGGCCCCGCCGAGCTTGCGCTGGACCGCGCGCTCCACGGCGCTGCGACCCACCATGTCCGGGACCGAGTCCGCCTCGAAGGCGATGTCCAGCGAGCCCAGGTCGGCGTCCCGCGCCGACGCCCGGTACACCTCCGCGAGGCCTGACCGCGCCGCGACCTCACCCCGGTGCGCCTTCCTCGCGGCGGCGCGGGCGGCGGCCACCTCCTGCTCGGCCCGCTCGGCGGCCTGCTGCGCCTCCGCGTAGTCGGCGGCCGCCACCTGGACGCGGACCTGGGCCGCCTCGAGCTCAGCACGGAGCGTGCCGAGCGCCGCCTCCGCCTGCCGGACGTCCAGCGTGCCTGCAGCTACCGCGTCACGGGCTGCCTGCGCCTCCGCCGCGGACGGCGGATCGGTCGGCGGGTCCGCCTCCGCGGTAGGTCCCCACGGGATGACCAGGCCGAGCGCGAGCACCGCGGCCCCCAGCGCACGGAGCGCGAGCACCCCGCCATGTCCGTGCCTCTCGTCCAGACCTCGGATCCGCCTCATGACCACCCTCCCGATCAGCGCTGTTCCGGCGTGTCGCCTTGCGCAGACCCCGTGAATCACTTCCGTGCCACGCTCCAATGTGGCTCAGGGCGCAGATTCGCGCTACCGGAGGACATTCAGCCCTGTCTCATTTCTGCATCTCACGATCTAAGACACGACTATCGGCGCGGTCCTGCGCCGTCTACGGTCACCACATGACTCGTCGAATGTGTTGTTGCTGAACCAGCGCACGTTCGCCTGCCCTCGGCCTTTTCCGGCCGACTCCCGCGTGCGCGCCTCCCCCGCCGCGGACCACCTCTTGATGCGCAGGCCCCTCGGGGCACGCCGCGGCACCTCTCGGTCAGATCCGCCAGATGTTCGCCACCAGCACGAGGAAGCAGGAGAGCCATGACTCAGCCCCAGTGGTCGTTCGAGACCCGCCAGATCCACGCCGGCCAGGAGCCGGACCCCGCAACGGGCGCCCGCGCCCTGCCGATCTACCAGACGACGTCGTTCGTGTTCCCCGACGCCGGCGTGGCCGCCGACCGGTTCGCCCTCAAGGATCTCGGTCCCATCTACACGCGCATCGGCAACCCGACGCAGCAGGTGGTGGAGGACCGGCTCGCGAGCCTCGAGGGCGGCGTCGGCGCCCTCCTCGTCGCCTCCGGCCAGGCCGCTGAGTCTCTCGCGATCCTCAACCTCGCCGAGGCGGGCGACCATGTCGTCGCCTCCGCCAGCCTCTACGGCGGCACGTACAACCTGCTCCACCACACGCTCCCGAAGTTCGGCATCGAGACGACGTTCGTGGACGACCCGCACGACCTCGACGCGTGGCGCGCCGCCGTCCGCCCGAACACCAAGGCGTTCTTCGGCGAGACCATCCCGAACCCGCGTGCCGACGTGCTCGACATCGAGGGTGTCGCGGCCGCCGCGCACGAGGCGGGCGTCCCGCTGATCGTCGACAACACCGTCGCGACGCCGTACCTGATCCGCCCGCTCGAGCACGGCGCCGACATCGTGGTGCACTCGGCGACCAAGTACCTGGGCGGCCACGGCAGCGCCATCGGCGGCGTGATCATCGACGGCGGCCGGTTCGACTTCGCCGCCGACCCCGAGCGCTTCCCCGGTTTCAACACGCCGGACCCGAGCTACGACGGTCTGGTCTTCGCGCGCGACCTCGGCGTCGGGTCCGCGCTCGGGGCGAACCTCGCGTTCGTCCTCAAGGCCCGGGTCCAGCTCCTGCGCGACCTCGGTGCGGCCATCTCGCCGTTCAACGCGTTCCTCCTCGCCCAGGGCATCGAGACGCTGTCGCTCCGGATCGAGCGGCACGTCGCCAACGCGCAGCACGTCGCGCAGTGGCTGGAGGCACGGGACGACGTCCGCGCGGTCCACTACGCGGGCCTGCCGAGCTCGCCGTGGCACGCGAACGCCCAGAAGTACGCGCCCAAGGGCGCCGGAGCGGTGCTCGCCTTCGAGCTCGACGGCGGCGCCGAGGCCGGCCAGGCCTTCGTGTCCGCCCTGGAGCTGCACTCCAACGTCGCGAACATCGGCGACGTCCGGTCGCTCGTGATCCACCCGGCGTCCACCACGCACTCGCAGCTCACGCCCCAGGAGCAGGCGCTGTCGGGGGTCACCCCCGGCCTCGTCAGGCTGGCCGTCGGCCTGGAGAACGTGGAGGACATCCTCGCCGACCTCGAGCTGGGCTTCACCGCGGCCAAGAGCCAGCTCGGCCAGGAGACGAAGTAACAGCGATGTGACGACGCCGTCCGCGCCGGGGCCCACCGCCCCGAGCTCAGCACCCAGAGCCGCAGGAGAGAACATGGCCATCACCACCTCGAAGGCCGCGCACGACGCCCCGGACCAACAGGTCCGCTCGGCCCTCGTGCCCTTCCCGGCGCCGGACGGCGCCCTCGTCCCCGTGCCGGACGGCGCTCTCGGCAGAGCCTCGCGCTCCCGCAGCAAGCCCCCGGTTCCCGCGAGCGGTGCGTGGCGCGAGGGCGACGACCCGGGCCACCGGCTGTTCGCCGACGTCGGCGCGTTCGACCTGGAGGCCGGCGGGCGGCTGCCCGCCGTCCGCGTGGCGTACGAGACCTGGGGCACCCTGAACGCCGACGGCTCCAACGCCGTGCTGGTGCTGCACGCCCTCACCGGCGACTCGCACGTCACGGGCGAGGCCGGGCCAGGGCACGTGACCGACGGCTGGTGGGGCGACATGGTGGGCCCCGGCAAGCCCATCGACACCGACCGGTACTTCGTCGTGGCACCCAACGTGCTCGGTGGCTGTCAGGGCACCACGGGCCCGTCGTCGCTCGCGCACGACGGGCGCCCGTGGGGCGGCAGGTTCCCGTACATCACCACCCGCGACCAGGTCGCCGTCGAGATCGCCCTGACCCGTGACCTCGGGATCCGGTCGTGGGACCTCGTGGTCGGCGCGTCCATGGGCGGCCTGCGCGTGCTGGAGTGGGCGCTCCTGGGGCCGGAGGCGGGCATCGAGGTGCGGAACGTCGGCGCCATCGCGACGACCGCCCAGACCGGCGGCGACCAGATCGCGTGGTCCCACCCGCAGCTCGCCGCGATCCGGACGGACCCCCGCTTTCGCGACGGCGACTACTACTCCGCCGCTGACGACGACGGCCCGCACTCCGGCCTCGGCATCGCGCGCCAGATCGCGCACACGACGTACCGGACGGGCTACGAGCTGGACCGGCGGTTCGGCCGGCTGCCGCAGGGCGGGGAGGACCCGTTCGCGGGCGGCCGGTTCGCCGTGCAGTCGTACCTGGAGCACCAGGGCGACAAGCTGGCGCGCCGGTTCGACGCCAACTCCTACGTGGTGCTCACCGAGTCGATGCTGTCGCACGACCTGGGCCGCGACCGCGGCGGCGTCGAGGCGGCGCTCAGCCAGATCACCGCGAGGACCCTCGTGGTGGCCGTGGACAGCGACCGACTGTTCCCGCCCGCGCAGTCCGCACGCCTCGCCCGGTGGATCCCGAACGCGGAGCCGCTGCGGATCGTCACGAGCGACGTGGGCCATGACGGGTTCCTGGTCGAGGCCGACCAGATCGGCCCGATGGTCAGTGAGTTCCTCGGGTAACCATCGAGCGCGCCACCGGTCCCAGGCTTAGCGTGGCCGTATGGCAAAGCTCAACCCGTACCTCAGCTTCCGGTCCGAGGCGAAGGCTGCCCTGGACTTCTACCAGTCCGTGCTCGGCGGCGAGCTCGACGTCAGCACCTTCGGTGGGACCCCGATGGAGGGGATGCCCACTCCCGACGAGGACAAGGACCTCGTCATGCACGGTCAGCTCGACACCCCGGGCGGCCTCACGATCATGGCGTCGGACACGCCGTCGTTCATGGAGTACGTGGCGCCCTCAGCGGGTGTCACCGTCGCCCTGACCGGCGGGCCCGAGGACCACGACTACATCAAGAGCGCCTACGAGAAGCTCTCCGACGGCGGCACGCCGGGCCAGCCGTTCGAGCTGGCGCCGTGGGGCGACTACTACGGGGCGCTCACGGACAAGTTCGGCATCTCCTGGATGTTCGACGTCGGCGCCAGCTGACCCACCGGACGACCCTTCTTTACTGAACCCATCTCCAGTAGCCTTCGTCGAGCTGATCACCGTAGATCAGCTCGACGAAGAGGAGCGTTCAGTGACATCTCGCCGTGCTCTCTCCATCCTGGCTTCGCTCGGCCTCATGGCGTCCGGCGCGGCCCTCGCAGCGCCCGCGCAGGCCGAATCCGCCCCGCAAGAGGTCCTGTTCGTCGCCAACAACTGGGACGGCACCGCGTCCGTGCTGTCCTCGGACCCCGGCCTCGCGCCGGTCGGCGAGATCAACGTGATCCCTGACCGCGAGCAGCGGATGCGCGAGATCTACCGCGACCCGATCCGGCTCGCCGCCTTCCTGGTCATCCGCCAGACCGTCGGCGAGGGTCACGACCAGTTCGCCGACGACATGTACACCACGCCCGACGGCTCGTCGCTGGTGGTGTCCCGGCCGAGCTTCGCCGACGTCGTCTCGATCAGCCTCGCCACCGGCGAGGTCGAGTGGCGGTTCCAGGTCGCGGGCGTGCGGGCCGACCACATGGCGGTCTCCCCCGACGGCACGCAGGTCGCCGTCTCCGCGTCGACCGGCAACCGCGTGCACGTGCTGGACATCGAGACCGGCGTGGAGGCCGGGTCGTTCCCCACCGGCGACAAGCCGCACGAGAACGTCTACACGTCCGACGGCCTGCTCTGGAACATGTCGATCGGCGAGGTCAACAACGGCTTCGACGACCCGGCGCTCGACTTCCTCAAGGGCGACCGGGTGATCACGGTCGCCGACGCCGAGACGTTCGAGGTGGTGCGCGAGATCGACATGCGCGACAGGCTCGACGACGCCGGGCTCGGCCACCTCTCCGACGCCGTGCGCCCCGCCACGTTCAGCCCGGACGAGTCGAAGCTGTACTTCCAGGTGTCGTTCTTCGGCGGGTTCCTGGAGTACGACGTGGCGACCGACCGGATCACGCGGACCAGGACGCTGCCCGGCGTGTACGACGGGCCACGCACCGAGATGGTCAACGACTCGCGGCACCACGGCCTGACCATGCAGCCGTCGGGCGAGCACCTGTGCGTGGCCGGGACCATGGACGACTACGCGGTGGTCGTGGACCGGGCGACGCTGGAGCCGGGGCCGCTGGTCGACGTCGACAAGCCGTACTGGTCGACGGTGACCGGCGACGGCGCGGCGTGCGTCGTGTCCGAGTCCGGAGCCGACCAGGTCACGTCCATCGACTTCGAGACAGGGCAGAAGATCACGTCGGTGCCGGTGGGCGACCACCCGCAGCGCGTGCGGCTGGGCACCGTCCCGGCCGGCTGGTCCGGCGTCGGCTAGGGTCGCGGCATGCTTGCCGCCTACGTGACCAGCTTCTCGCCCGACAGCCCGCTCGACGGCCTGGAGGTGGGTGACCGCCCCGAACCGGAGGCCGCTGAGCACTGGACCACCGTTGAGGTCAGGGCGGCGAGCCTGAACCACCACGACCTGTGGTCGCTGCGCGGTGTGGGCCTGCGGGAGCAGCAGCTGCCGATGATCCTCGGCACCGACGCCGCGGGCGTGACGCCGGACGGCACGGAGGTGCTCGTGCACGGCGTCATCGGCGCCGACGGGCACGGCGTCGGGCCGAAGGAGCCGCGGTCGCTCCTCTCCGAGCGCTACCCAGGGACGCTCGCCGAGCGCGTCGCGGTGCCGACGGCGAACCTCGTGCCCAAGCCCGCCGAGCTGTCGTTCGAGGAGGCGGCGTGCCTGCCGACGGCGTGGCTCACCGCGTACAACATGCTCTTCACGGCGGGCGGCCTCAGGCCGGGCGCCAGCGTGCTCGTGCAGGGCGCGGGCGGCGGCCTCGCGACCGCGGCGATCACCCTCGGGGCCGCGGCCGGCCTGGAGGTCTGGGTGACCTCACGCTCGGCGGAGAAGCGCGAGCGGGCCGTCGCGCTGGGCGCGGCGGGTGCGGTGGAGACGAGCGCCCGCCTGCCCGCGCGCGTCGACGCCGTGCTGGAGTCGGTGGGTCAGGCGACGTGGGCCCACTCGATCCGCTCGGTGCGTCCGGGTGGCTCGGTGCTGGTCTGCGGGGCGACGTCCGGCGACGCTCCCCCGGCCGAGCTGACCCGCGTCTTCTTCCAGGAGATCCGGGTGCAGGGCGTCACCATGGGTTCGCGCGACGACCTGGGCGCGCTCGCCCGGTTCTGCGCCCGCACCGGAGTGCGTCCCGTGATCGACACCGAGCTGCCGCTCGCCCGGGCCGCCGAGGGCCTGGCCCGGCTGAACACGGGTGACCAGTTCGGCAAGGTCGTCGTCCGCCCGTAACCTGCCCACCTGTCAGACGGGGCCCGAGGTGTCAGATGTACAGGTCATTCCTGTGACCCGTACATCTGACACCTCGTGCCCCGTCTGACAGGCCGCCGCTTACAGAGCTGTCAGCGATTTGTCGCGAAACCCTTGACCGCGGGTCGCCGCGTCCGCGACAGTGTCCGAGAGAGCGCTCTCTCGCGCTCGACCCGTGCACGTCCGACGTTCGAAGGAGCACGTCAAATGCGCAGACAACTACGCCTGCTCGCGGCAGCGGCATCCGCCGCGGCCCTGCTGGCCCTGGGTGCGCTCACCCAGGTACCGGTCGCGGCAGCCGCCGACGAGCCGCTCTCCCAGGGACGGCCCGTCACCACGTCCAGCACCGAGTTCGCCTGGAGCACCGGGGCCAACGCCGTCGACGGCGATCCGGGCACCCGCTGGTCCAGCACCGCCGCCGACAACCAGTGGATCCGCGTCGACCTGGGCTCCGTCCAGGCGATCGACCGGGTCGTCCTCGACTGGGAGACGGCGTACGCGTCCGGCTTCCGGATCGAGGTCTCGAACGACGCCAGCACCTGGTCCACCATCTACTCCACGACCACGGGAACGGGCGGGGACCAGAACCTCGACGTCGACGGCAGCGGGCGCTACCTGCGCCTGTGGGCCACGCAGCGCGCCACGCAGTGGGGCGTCTCCCTGTGGGAGCTGCAGGTGCTCGGCGCCGGCGGCGTGGTGCAGCCGGGCGACACGACCCTTCTCTCGTACAACAAGGCGGGCAGCGCCTCCAGCTCGCAGAACGACGGCACGTGCTGGCTCTGCTCCCCCGACAAGGCCTTCGACCTCGACCCGGCCAGCCGGTGGGCGGTCAGCCCCGACACGGGCTGGGTCGACGAGGGGTGGATCGCCGTGGATCTCGGCGCCGCCGCACGGATCAGCAGCGTGGTGCTGCAGTGGGACCCGGCCTTTGCGACCGTCTTCGACATCGACGTGTCCGACAACGGCACCACGTGGCGCACCGTGCACACCACGACCGCTGGTACGGGCTTCAAGCAGACGATTCCCCTCGACGCCACCGGCCGGCACGTGCGCGTGCACATGCGCGACCGCAGCGGCCCGTACGGCTACTCACTGTGGGAGTTCCAGGTCTACGGCACCGGCGGCGCGCCCACCACTCCCCCGGCCGAGCCCGCCGACCCGAACTTCGACGACCTCGACCTGGTGTGGAGCGACGAGTTCGACGGCGCAGCGGGTACCCCCGCCAACGCCTCCCGCTGGACGATCGACCCCGGCCTGCCCGCGAACAACGAGCTGGAGGTCTACACCCCCAGCGGCAACGGGTTCCACGACGGCCAGGGCAACTTCGTGCTGGAGGCTCGGCGCGAGGACCGCGACGGGCGGCAGTACACGTCGCACCGCATGAACACCTCCAACAAGTTCCACGCGCAGTACGGCCGGTTCGAGGCGCGCGTGAAGGTGCCCGAGGGCCGCGGCCTGTGGCCGGCGTTCTGGATGATGGGCTCCGACTTCCTGGACGGCCGTCCGTGGCCGTACAACGGCGAGATCGACATCATGGAGTTCATCGGTCAGGACCCGACCCGGGCGCACTCGACGCTGCACGCCCCCGCGTACAACGGCGGCGGCGGCTACGGCGGCGGGTACTCCCTGCCGGACGGCTCGAAGATCTCGGCGGGCTTCCACACCTGGGCCGCCGAGTGGGACAGCGAGGGCATCCAGTTCTCCCTGGACGGCCGCGACGTCTTCTATGCCGACCGGGACACCGTGGAGTCGACGCGGGGGCCGTGGGTCTACGACCACGACTTCTACATGATCCTCAACCTCGCCGTCGGCGGTGACTGGCCCGGCCCCCCGGACGCGACCACCCCGTTCCCGTCAAGGATGCTGGTCGACTACGTCCGCGTCTACCAGTAACTCCCACCCCCGTTGAGTGCTGGGTATTTGTGGGTCTCGTGCCCGCAGACCCACAAATACCCAGCAC
>NZ_JBHXBG010000210.1:0-9121 GCF_042726755.1 Promicromonospora sp. NPDC060271
GGTGCTCCCCGGCCGGGCATCCGGCGGGTCAGCGCGCCGCGCGGCGGGCGGCGAGCCGCAGGGCAGCGGTGGACGCGCCCTTCGCCGCCATGCGCTTCGCGAACACCGCGGTGCCCGCTGCGACCGCTGCGAACACGGTGGCCTGCACCAGATCGAGCTCCGGGTCGTCCGCCTTGCTGGGCGCGTCGTTGCCCGTCACGCCCTTCCAGATCAGGCTGACCGCCTTCTGCGCGACCCAGCCGGCCGCGAGCGTCAGGGCAAGAGTGCCGACCTTCTCGGCGAGTGTCTGTTCCGTCTCGATCTTGGCCATCTCTACACCGTAGCGTCCGACCAGCCAGTAGGCTGGCCGGACACGACAGGGGAGCGCCACACGGCGCTGAGAGTGCGGAACACCGCAGACCCTTGAACCTGATCCGGGTAAGACCGGCGGAGGAAGTCGAGGCACTATGTTGCGTCTTTCCGGTGCTCACGCGGGCACCATCCACGCTGTTCCGGCCGCCGGAGCGCTCTGTACGGCGCTCCTGCTCGCCGGATGCGGCGGCTCCGGGACCGGCGGCTCCGGCGGGGACGACCCGGCGGCGTCGGGCACCGTGACCCTCGTGACCCACGACTCCTGGGCTCTCGACGAGAAGGTCGTCGAGCGATTCGAGCAGGAGTCCGGGCTGACCGTCGAGGTCAGCGCGGCGGGTGACGCCGGAACCCTGGTGAACCAGCTCGTGCTGACCAAGGACGCCCCGCTCGGCGACGCCGTGTTCGGCATCGACAACACCTTCGCCTCCCGCGCGCTCGAGGCGGGGGTCGTTGAGGAGTACACCCCGGCGGACCTGCCCGACGGCGTCGAGCAGCTCGGCGGCGCGCTCACCCCGATCGACCAGGGCGACGTCTGCGTGAACGCGGACGAGGCCTGGTTCGAGAAGTCGGACCTCGAGGTGCCGAGGACGCTCGAGGACCTGGCCGACCCGGAGTACCGGGACCTGCTCGTGGTGAGCAACCCCGCGACGTCGTCGCCCGGGCTCGCCTTCCTGCTGGCGACCATCGGGGCGTTCGGCGAGGACGGGTTCGAGGACTACTGGGCGTCCCTCGTCGACAACGGCGTCAAGGTCGCCGACTCGTGGGAGGACGCCTACTACGTGGACTTCTCGGGCGCCGGCGAGGGCGGCGAGCGCCCGCTCGTCCTGTCGTACGCGACGTCGCCGGCCTTCACCGTCAGCGAGGACGGTTCGGAGTCGAGCACCAGCGCGCTGCTCGAGACGTGCTTCCGGCAGGTCGAGTACGCGGGGGTGCTCGCCGGGTCGGACAACCCGGAGGGCGCTCAGGCGTTCGTCGACTTCCTGCTCGGCACGGACGCCCAGGCCGCGCTGCCCGAGTCGATGTACATGTACCCGGCAGACCCCGCTACCGAGCTGCCCGCCGACTGGGAGAAGTTCGCACCCCAGGCCGAGACACCGTTCGAGGTGGCGCCCGCCGAGGTGAGCGAGCACCGCGACGAGTGGATAGAGCGGTGGACCGAGACAGTAGTCGGCTGAGTGTGCCGAGTCGGCTGAGCCTGCGGCCCGCGCCGCTGCTCTGGGGGACGGCGGTAGCCGTCCCCCTCGGGTTCCTCGCCGTCTTCTTCGCGTGGCCCGTCGCCGCGCTGGTGGTCCGCGGTTTCGTGCCCGACGGCGTGCTCGACCTCACCGGTTTCGCGGAGGTGCTGTCCAGCCAGCGCACGTGGCGGCTCGTGTGGCTCACGCTGATCCAGGCAGTGCTGGGCACCGCCTTCTCGGTGCTGCTCGGCCTGCCGCTCGCGTACCTGCTCTACCGCCGGTCGTTCCCGGGCCGGGTGCTGGTGCGCGGGCTCGTGACGGTGCCGTTCGTGCTGCCCGCCGTCGTCGTCGGCGTCGCGTTCCGCACGCTGTTCGCGCCCGGCGGGGCACTCGGCTTCCTCGGCCTCGAGGAGTCGCTGGCGGGGATAGTCGTCGCCCTCGTCTTCTTCAACGTGTCGGTGGTCGTGCGGACCGTCGGCGGGCTGTGGGAACGGCTCGACCTCAGGACGGAGCAGGCCGCCGCGTCGCTCGGGGCGGGGCCCGCGCGGGTCTTCCGCACGGTGACGCTGCCCTCGCTGGCCCCCGCGATCGCGTCAGCGGCCTCGGTGGTGTTCCTGTTCTGTGCCACCGCGTTCGGGGTCGTGCTGGTCCTCGGCGGTGTGCGGTACGGCACCATCGAGACCGAGATCTGGACGCGCACCACCCAGTTCCTGGACCTGCGGTCGGCGTCGGTGCTCTCGATCCTGCAGCTCGCGGTCATCTCGGGCGCTCTCGCGGTGTCCGCCCGGGCCCGCCGGCGGCGTGAGGCGGCGCTGCGTCTCGTCTCCGCGCACGGCTCGGCCAGGCGGCTGTCCTGGCGGTCGCCGAAGGACACGGCGATCGCGCTGGTGGGCGCTGCGATCGTCGGCGGGCTCATGGTGCTGCCGCTGGCCGGCCTGGTGACCCGCAGCCTTCGCGAGCCCGACGGCTCCTGGGGGCCCGGGAACTACGTGGCGCTCGGGACCACCGGTGAGCGCAACGCGCTGGTCGTGACCGTGTGGGAGGCCACGGCGACCTCGTTGCGGACCGCGCTGGTCGCGACGGTGATCGCCCTGGTGGTCGGCGGTCTCGTGGCGCTCGTGGTGTCCCGGCGGCCACGGTCGCGCGGCGCGCGCCGCGCCGTCGGGACGCTGGACGGACTGTTCATGCTCCCGCTCGGGGTGTCCGCCGTGACCGTCGGATTCGGTTTCCTCATCACCATGGACCAGCCGGTGCTCGGCGTGGACCTGCGTACCTCCGGGCTGCTCGTGCCCGTGGCGCAGGCGGTGGTCGCCGTGCCGCTCGTCGTCCGCACCGTGCTGCCGGTGCTCCGGGCGATCGATCCGAGGTTGCGTGAGGTGGCCGCGGTGCTCGGCTCCGGACCCGGCCGGGTCCTGCGAACCGTTGACCTGCCGATCGCCCTGCGCTCGGTCGGCCTGGCCACCGGGTTCGCGTTCGCGGTGTCGCTCGGCGAGTTCGGCGCCACGTCGTTCCTCGCACGGCCCGACGGCGCCACCCTGCCCGTCGTGATCTACCGCCTCATCGGGCGGCCCGGCGCCGAGAACTACGGGATGGCGCTCGCGGCGTCGGTGGTGCTGGCCGTACTCACCGCGACGGTGATGATGGTGGCCGAGCGGTTGCGCGACGAGCGCGCCGGAGGGGAGTTCTGATGGCTGGGCTGGAGATCCGGGACGTCACCGTCCGGTACGGGTCCTCGACCGCGGTGGACGGGGTGTCGCTGGCCGTCGCGCCCGGTGAGGTGGTCGTGCTGCTCGGCCCGAGCGGGTGCGGCAAGTCGTCGCTGCTGCGTGCCGTGGCCGGGCTCGAACCCCTGGCCGGCGGCAGCGTCCGGTACGGCGGCGAGGATCTGGCCGGGGTGCCGGTCCACCGGCGCCGGTTCGGGCTCATGTTCCAGGAGGGTCAGCTCTTCCCGCACCGGGACGTACGGCGGAACGTCGGCTACGGGCTGGAGACCCAGGACCTGACCCGTGCCGAGCGGGACGAGCGGGTGACCGCGCTCCTCGACCTCGTGGGGCTCGCCGGCTACGAGCGGCGGGCCGTGCCGACGCTGTCCGGCGGCGAGCAGCAGCGGGTGGCCCTCGCCCGGGCCCTGGCCCCGCGGCCCCGCCTGCTCCTGCTGGACGAGCCGCTCTCCGCGCTCGACCGGCAGCTCCGGGAACGGCTCGCGGGCGAGGTGCGCTCGGCGCTCGTGGAGACCGGCACGACGGCGGTGTTCGTCACGCACGACCACGCCGAGGCGGCCGCCGTCGCCGACCGGATCGGCGTCATGGACCGGGGCCGGCTGCTGCAGGTCGCCGCCCCGGGTGACCTGCGGGCCGCACCGGCGTCGGACCGCGTGGCGGAGTTCCTGGGCCTGCGCGGCTGAGCCGTTCGGCCGTCCTACCCCGGTCACGGGTCAGGCGCGCCCGCCTGAGGGCCACACGACGCGGTACCACAGGCTGATGTCGCCGTGCCCAGACTTCGAGAGGGTGCGCGCAGGCACGACGGCCGTGCCGAGAAGCGGAGGAATCTCATGACCGAGAGCTCAGCAACCAGCAGCTCGTGGCCCGCCTGGGCGGTGCCGTTCGCCGCGGCGGCGGTCGCGGTGGTGGTGTGGCTCGTCGGAGCGGCGTCCGACGTCAACCTCGAGGCGCGGCTCGGCACGGACGTGCAAGCCGTCTCGGTGGTGGCGGCAGCGGTCGCCGCGCTCGCGGCGGGCTTTGCCGGCTGGGGCGCGCGAGCGCTGATCGCGCGTGTGGTGCGCCGTGGCGACGAGGTCGTGTGGTTCGTGCTGTGCGGCGCCGTCCTGCTGGCGTCCATGGTGGGCGCGCTCGCAGGGACCACGCCAGGGGCGGTCTCGACCCTGGTGAGCATGCACGTGGCAGTGGGCGCGGTCATCGCGCTGGGCCTACGCGCTGCCAGGAACTCCTGAGCTCGCCTCCACGACGTCGTGGTGCTTGCGCCCCCACTCGCCCAGCGGCAGCAGGGCGCTCACCAGCTCCGCTCCCGCGCGGGTCGGCTCGTAGCGGATCTGTACGGGCATCGTCGGCACGACCTCGCGTGCGATGAACCCCTGCCGCTCGAGCTCGCGCAGGCGCTGGGTCAGGAGCCGGTCGGAGATGCCGCGGACGTAGCGGCGGTACTCGACGAAGCGCCGCGCCCCCGCGACACCCGCGTAGAGGATGGCTCCCGACCAGCGCCTGCCTGCCAGCTCGAGGGTGCGCTGGAAGACGGTGCACGCCTCCTCGTCGGCCATGTTCGGTGAGGCGGGTGCGGTCGCTTCGGAAGTCACTTACCCATAGTGAGTTGCTAACCCGGTCCTTGGCAAGCCTCGGGGAGTGCCGGACGATGCGTGAGGCGTCCGGACGGGCGCCTGCTCCCGCCGGGTACCCCGGCCGTCGTCCTCGGAGGACCCGTGTTCGTTGCGTCCGTAGTCGTCTCTGCCCTGCTCGCTCTGGTCACCGCGTTCAGCGGCTACGGCAAGCTGACCGGCAACCCGCAGGTGGTCGAGCCGATCACCACCAAGCTCGGTGTGCCCAGGAAGTTCATCCCGGTGCTCGGCACCCTGCTGGTCGCCGGTGCCGTCGGCACCGCCGTCGGGATCTGGTGGGCGCCGATCGGCATCGCTGCAACCGGGTGCTTCGTCCTGTACTTCCTGGGCGCGGTCGTCACGCACGTCCGCGCGAAGGACTGGCCGGGAGTCGGCCCCACGGCCGGCCTGATGCTGCTCTCGGCGGCGGCTCTCGTCCTGCGCCTGCTCTCGCTCTGACGAGGGGTCAGGGGCGGGTCGGGGGACCGAAGCCTGTGGTGCCCCAGGTCGGGGCCGGCGGGCGGGGTTGTCTCGCCAGGAAGGCGGCCCTCGCCTGCTGCATGACCCACACCAGGTACTGGCGCTGCTGCTCCAGCCCGTGCGGGTCGAGGTCCCGCTGCGCGCCGGCGCGCTGGTGCAGCAGGGCGAGCTCGGTCGCGGCCTGCTGGTAGTCGGTCATCGCGCGCTCGGCGGGGCGCCCGCCCGCCGCCCGGGCCCAGCTCCGGGCCGCCCGGCGGCCGGGCAGCGTCGACAGCATCCGCAGGTCGTCGTGCGTGACGATGCCGACAGGGCCGTACAGCGGCAGGTAGTGGGCGATGAGCTGGACGATCCGACGGCGGTCCCGCGCCAGGATCACGATCAGGCCGATCAGCACCGCGAAGCCGACCAGGTAGGCGAAGGCCAGGCCGCCGATCCCGAACTTCGTGGAGCCGTTCCACAGGCTGTGCAGGGCGATGGCGCCGAGCAGCCCGTACAGGGGCGCGCGCCGGCGCAGCCTCCCGGGCCCGGCCAACGCTGCGACCGCCACGCCGATGCCGGTCATCGCCGTGCACAGCGGGTGCAGCAGCGGGGAGACGATGGCCCGCAGCACGAACACGTACCCGAGCTGGTCCACCTCGACGGCGTCGATGAAGTACTGGATGTTCTCCGTCGCCGCGAAGCCGAGGCCCACCATCGCGGCGTAGATGACGCCGTCGGTGGGGCCGTTCAGCTCCTGGCGCCGCCACCAGAGCATGCCGAACAGCACCGCACCCTTCAGCAGCTCCTCGACCACCGGCGCGCCGAACGTCGCGACGATGTACCAGCCCTCCTCCTCGCCGGTGAGCTCGGTCTCGGTGAGCAGCGACAGCCCGAGCGTGTTCAGGATGCTCGCGAACAGCGCCGCGACCCCTGCGCCCCACAGGAACGCGAAGATCAGGGCGTTCGGCGGCTCCGGCTCCAGCCGGTCCAGCGCGAGCACGAGCGGCAGCCAGACGGCGACGGGCAGCACCGCGAGCGACAGCCCCACGACGAACGACGCGCCGCCCGTTACCGCGTCGAACGCGAGGATGACGAGGAGGCACACCGACGCGAAGACGATCCCCAGGATCACTCCGATCGGTGCACGCCCGGGGGCGCGACCCGTGAGGATCGCACTGGGATCTATGGCCATGCCAGGGACCCTACCGACTCGGCGGCGGACACGGCGGGCGACAGACCGCCTCAGGGCCCCGCTACGCTGGCGCAGTGCCCCAACGTGTCGCTCTCGAGCTCGCTGTCCAGGATCCGGCCGGAGCGGTGATCGCCGCAGGCGTCGGCGCCCGGCGCGTCGAGCTCTGCTCCGCGCTCGGTGCCACCGGCGGCATCACGCCGAGCGCCGCACTCGTCGAGGCGGTGGTCGCCGCCGCGGCGGTGGTCCCGTCGTCCGACAGCGCGCCGATCCTCGAGGTGCACGTCCTGGTGCGGCCTCGCCCCGGCGGCTTCGTGTACTCGGCCGCCGAGACCGACCTGATGCTGCGGGACGTCACCCTGGCGACCGACCAGGGCGCCGACGGCGTGGTGGTGGGCGCCCTGACGCCGTCCGGCACCGTTGACGTCCCGCGGATGCGCGACCTGGTCGCCGCCGCCGAGGACGCCGAGGTGACGTTCCACCGCGCACTCGACGTGGTCGCGGACCCGGTCGCCGCGCTCGACACGCTGGCCGAGCTGGGCGTCACGCGGGTGCTGACCTCCGGCGGTGCGGCCCGCGCGGGCGAGGGGCTGGAGCGCCTGGCCGCCCTGGTCGAGCACAGCGCCGAGCTGGGCATCGAGATCATGGCGGGTGGCGGCGTGACGGCGGCGGACATCCCGGCCCTGCTCGGCGTCGGCGTGGACGCCGTGCACCTGTCCGCGAAGCGCACGGTGGTCGACGCCGCCGGTCCGGGCGGCGGGGACGAGACGGGCTACGAGGTGACGGATCAGACACTCGCAGAGGCTGCGGCCGAGGCGCTCCGGACTACGGTTGTCTCATGACCTCAGAGCCGGCCCGTTGGCCTGTCGACGCCACCACCACCAACGCCTGGGGCTCGCTCACCGAGCTCTCCAAGAACCTCCGGCCGGACCTGCGCGGCTGGTTCGCCGCTGACCCGGCCCGGGCCGAGCGCCTGAGCCACCAGGCCGCCGACCTGCACGTCGACCTGTCGAAGAACCTCGTGACGGACGACGTGCTCGCCGCGCTCCTCGCCCTCGCCGACGAGGTGCGGCTCACCGAGCGCCGCGACGCGATGTTCGTTGGCGAGCACATCAACGTCACCGAGGACCGCGCCGTGCTGCACACCGCGCTGCGCCGCCCCTCCGACGAGCCGCTGACCGTGGACGGCCAGGACGTCACGGCCGACGTCGCCGACGAGCTCGCCAAGGTGTACGCGTTCGCCGAGAAGGTGCGCTCGGGCGAGTGGACCGGCGTAACGGGTGAGCCCGTCCGGACGATCGTGAACATCGGCATCGGCGGCTCCGACCTCGGCCCCGTCATGGCCTACGAGGCCCTGGAGCCCTACGTCCAGGACGGTCTGGAGGTCCGGTTCGTCTCGAACATCGACCCCACCGACGTCGCGCAGAAGACCGCCGACCTCGACCCGACGACCACGCTGTTCATCGTCGCGTCCAAGACCTTCGGCACGCTGGAGACCCTCACCAACGCACGCCTCGCGCGCGACTGGCTGTGGCGCTCGCTGGTCGCGGCCGGCGCCATCGAGGACTCCGAGGACGGCCGCTCCGACGCCGTCGCGAAGCACTTCGTGGCCGTGTCCACCGCGCTGGACAAGGTCGAGGCGTTCGGGATCGACCCCGCCAACGCCTTCGGGTTCTGGGACTGGGTAGGCGGGCGCTACTCCGTCGACTCGGCGATCGGCACCTCGCTCGCCATCGCGATCGGGCCGGACGCGTTCGCCGAGCTGCTGGCCGGCTTCCACGCGATGGACGAGCACTTCCGGACCACGCCGCTCGAGGACAACGTGCCCGTCCTGATGGGGCTGCTCAACGTCTGGTACGTGAACTTCCGCGACGCGCACACGCACGCCGTCCTGCCGTACGCGCAGCAGCTCCACCGGTTCCCGGCCTACCTGCAGCAGCTCACCATGGAGTCCAACGGCAAGTCCGTGCGCTGGGACGGCTCGCCCGTCACGTCCGACACGGGCGAGGTCTTCTGGGGCGAACCAGGCACCAACGGCCAGCACGCGTTCTACCAGCTCATCCACCAGGGCACGCGGACCATCCCCGCGGACTTCATCGCCGTCGCGAACCCCGCCTACCCGCTGGCCGACGCCGTGGGCGACGGCGGCGCCGTGGCCGCGGGGGCCGACGTGCACGGCCTGTTCCTCGCGAACTTCTTCGCGCAGACCAAGGCGCTCGCGTTCGGCAAGACGGCCGACGAGGTGCGCGCGGAGGGCGTCGCGGAGGACCTGGTCTCGGCCAAGGTGTTCAGCGGCAACCGGCCCACGACGTCGATCCTCGCCCCCGCGCTGACCCCGGCCGTGCTGGGCCAGCTCGTGGCGCTGTACGAGCACATCACGTTCGTGCAGGGCGTCGTGTGGGGCATCGACTCGTTCGACCAGTGGGGCGTGGAGCTCGGCAAGAAGCTCGCGCTCGAGATCGCCCCTGCGGTCGCCGGCGACGAGGCGGCCCTCGCGGCGCAGGACCCGTCGACGGCGGCCCTCATCGCGAAGTACCGGGAACTGCGCGCCTGACGGTTACTCCTTCGAGGTCTAGGTTTCTTCGCTCCGAAGCGATTCAGAGCGAAGAAACCTAGACC
>NZ_JBHXBG010000211.1:0-9087 GCF_042726755.1 Promicromonospora sp. NPDC060271
CGGGACGGCTGGGCGTCCAGCCGTCCCGTCGGCGGCCGTAATCAGGCTCCCGCGGGCACCCGTCGGGCCGCGTCCGCCGCGGTGAGCTCCGCCGCGTCGTAGTCCGCGCCGCCGTCGAGGCTCGGCATCATCGAGGTGAGCTGCGGCTTCCACTCGGCGTACCGCTCGGGGAAGCAGCGCTCGAGCAGCCCGGTCATGGCTGCGACGGCGGTCGAGGCACCCGGGGACGCGCCGAGCAGGCCGGCGATGGTGCCGTCCTTCGCCGCGACGACCTCGGTGCCGAACTCCAGCACGCCGCCCTTGCCCTTGACCCACTTCATCACCTGGACGCGCTGGCCGGCGGTGATCTGCTCCCAGTCGCCCGGCTGCGCGGTCGGCATGAAGCGCTGCAGCTCGTGGAACTTGGTCTCCGGAGCGGCCACGACCTGGCCGACCAGGTAGCCGGTGAGGTCCATGTTCTTCGCGGCGACGCCGAGCATCGTGCCGATGTTGTGCAGGCGCAGCGACGTGATCAGGCCGAGGTACTTGCCCTTCTTCAGGTAGTTCGGGCTGAACCCCGCGTACGGGCCGAACATCAGGTAGCTCTTGCCGTCCACGATGCGCGTGTCCAGGTGCGGCACGGACATCGGCGGCGCGCCGACGTCGGCCTTGCCGTACACCTTGGCCTGGTGCTGGGCCACGATGGCCGGGTTGTCCGTGCGCAGGAACTCACCGGAGATCGGGAAGCCGCCGTAACCGCGCGCCTCCTTGATGCCGGAAGCCTGCAGCAGCGGCAGCGCGCCACCACCCGCGCCGACGAAGACGAACTTCGCCCGGACGGTACGACGACGGGTGCCCGCGTTCCAGGAACGGTCGTGCAGGGTCAGGCGCCAGCGACCGTCCCGCAGCTTCTTCAGGCCCCGGACCTCGTGGTTCAGGTGCAGCTCGGTGTTGTGCGCCGTCGCGAACTCGACGAGCTTCTTGGTCAGCGACCCGAAGTCGACGTCGGTCCCGGCCGCGGAGCGCGTGGCCGCGATCGGCTCGTCGGCGTCGCGGTCCTGGGTGATCAGCGGCGTCCACTGCCCGATGACCTCGGGGTCCGAGCTGAACTCCATGTCGCTGAACAGCGGGTGCGCGCTGAGCGCCTCGTAGCGGCGGCGCAGGAAGTCGACGTTCTCGGCGCCGCGCACGAACGTCATGTGGGGCGTGACGTTGATGAAGTCGGTGCCCTCCATCAGGCCGGCGGTCAGGAGGTGGTTCCAGAACTCCCGGGAGGTGTGGAACTGCTCGTTGATCTTCACCGCCTTGGAGATGTCGACGGAGCCGTCCTTGCGCTCCGGCGTGTAGTTCAGCTCGCACAGCGCGGCGTGGCCGGTACCCGCGTTGTTCCACGGGTTCGACGACTCGAGCGCCACCTCGTCCAGGCGCTCGTAGATTCCGATACGCCAGGTCGGCTCGAGGATCGTGAGCAGCGCGCCGAGAGTGGCGCTCATGATCCCCCCGCCGATCAGCGCGACGTCGACCTCTTCGGAGGGACGCGGGGCTGTCTGGAGGTAAGAAGTCACGTGAAGAACGATAGCGGGCTTGTGAAAAGTTGAACGAGCGCTGTGGCGTGAATCACGTGATGCGATCCGTGACCTCCCTCACGCTCACGGCGCCCGCCGTCCCGGCCTTGCGCTCAGCGGGCAGAGACGCCGGACGGCCACGGCCCCAGCTCGGGCAGCGCACCCGGCAGCGGGGACGACGGCGCGCGTCCGGCGAGCCACGCCGTGACGTCCCGCGGGTCGCCCGCGATGTCGTCGACCGCGACGCCGTCGGGCAGCCGCACCGCCAGGAAGTCGCGCAGGTGGGCGCACAGGTCGTCGTCCCACGTCTCGTACCCGACCTCCTGGGGCGTGCCGGCCAGGGCGTCCACCGAGTGGATCCGCACCTCGCGCCACCAGGCGAGCAGGCAGCCCGAGAGGGGTCCGCCGCGGTACCCGCTGGGGGCGGCCCAGAGCGGGGACCCGGGCTCCGGCCAGGCGCTCGTCAGGTCGTTGCGCAGGGCGCCGAGGACCGCGAGGTGCTCGGTCACCGTGCGGCCCGAGCCGGCCTCGATCCCGGCGTCGCGGGCCTCCTGGCTCGCGTAGACGGGGACCACCTCGCCGCGTGCGGCGGCCTGCGCCTGGCCGCGCAGCGCGGTGCCCAGCGCCGCGACGTGGGAGAGCACGTGCCCGCGCGTCCAGCCGTCCAGGGTCGACGGTCCGGCGAGGTCGGCGTCGGTCAGGTGCCCGACGGCGGAGATCAGCGTGCCGAGGCCGGCGTCGGAGTCGGCAAGGGCGTGCGAGACGGTGCTGGTGCTGCTCACGGTGTTGGTCCCTCCAGGTCATGCATCGGATCGGGTTGTCAGACGTGGAGGTCAGCCGGGTGACTTCCACGTCTGACAAGTCGGTGGGCGGGCGGGGTCAGGGCCAGAGCAGGCCGCGGGCCCAGCCGGTGGCCTCGGCCCGGTAGAGCAGGCGGGTGTGCGGGCCGTCGTCGGGCGCCTGCCAGAACTCGACCTCCGTCGGGGCCAGGACGTAGGCGGTCCAGTCCGGGGCGGCGAGCTCGGTGTCGGCGGTGACAGCGGCGAGAGCCTCCTCGAACGCCCGCACGTACTCCTCCTGGGACGCAAGCGGCTCGCTCTGGCGGTTGACGATCCCGGCGGCCCGCGAGGCGTCGGGCCGCGCGAGAAAGTCAGCGCGGCTCGCCTCCTCGCCCGCTGACGCCGCGCTGCCCGTCACCTTGACCTGGCGGCCCAGCTCGGGCCAGAAGAACGTCAGCGCCGCGTGCGGGTTGGCCGCCAGGTCGCGGCCCTTGGGACCCGACGACTGCGAGGCGAACCACCACCCGTCCGCCGTCACGTCCTTGAGGGCGACGGTCCGGGCGTGCACCCGCCCCGACGGATCGGCCGTCGAGAGCGTCATGGCGTGCGCCGCGAGCAGGTCCGCCTCGATCGCCTCGTCCATCCAGGTCACGAACAGCTCGTGCGGCGTGGGCGGCGCGGCGTCCGGGTCGAAGGCCGGCAGGCCTGGCCGGGCGAAGGTGGGCAGGGCGCGCAGGCGCTCGCGGAAGGTCACGTGTTCGTTCTCCCTGGTGGTAGGCGGGTGGTCGGCTGGTGGCCGGCGGCTGGTCAGCTCGTTGGCAGCAGGCCGACGAAGCCGCGCACCGCAGCGGTCAGCGCTTCCGGGTCCTGCGTGGCGCGGGCCAGGACGTAGCCGCCCTGGATGATCGCGAGGGCGGCGTGCGCCCGGTCGCGGGCGACGTCGTCGGGCAGCCCGGTCTCGCGGAAGATCGTGGTCACGACGCCGAGCAGGCGCACGAAGTAGGCGGCGAGCACGTCGCGCAGGCCGTCGTCGTCCATCACTGCCTGGTCGGCGGTGAGGCGGCCGATCCGGCAGCCCGCCAGGGCGTCGCGCGGTCGCTCGAGGTAGGCGACGAGCCGCTGGATCGCCGGGGAGTCGCTGTCCAGCGTCGTCATCGCCCGGGCGAGGACCTGGTCGACGGTCGCGCCGACGGCCGCGACGGCGAGGTCGTGCTTGGTGGGGAAGTGGTGGTAGAGGCTGCCCTGTCCGACGCCGGAGGCCGCCAGCACCGCGCGGGGGCTCGTCGGCCCGACCCCCTGGACGGCGAAGAGATCCTGTGCGGCGTCGATGAGGCGGTCGCGTGCGGTCGGCGTGCTCATCTGCGCACCATACCTACCTCCAGGTATGGTGCGCAACCAGAGCGGGACCGAACGCCCAGGTCAGCCGTGTGTACCGGGCGTCGCGCAAGGGTGGGTCAGAACAGGCTGATGACGCCGAGCACGCCGACCGCCAGGGCGAGCGCGAGCGAGACCGCGATCAGGACACTGTGCACGGTGAGGAACTTCGTCGCCCGCCCGTCGGCGTCGCGCGACCGGGGGTCCGCGGCGATGCGCTGCCAGAACCGCGGCCAGATCAGCAGGTTCCAGGCAGCGGTGGCAAGAAGTACGACGGACCAGGCGACGGGAATGTCCATGCCGCCAGTATCCCGCCGGTCCGCCGGCTCTCAGCATGCACCTGCTGCCAGGAGACGCCGGTTCCTGGCAGCAGGTGCATGGTGAGCGGCCGTCCGGGTCAGAAGTAGTCGCGGACGTGGAGCTGGCGATGGGGGAGCACGGCGGTCAGGGTCGCGTCGTGGTCCGGCGCACCGGTCAGGTGACCCGCCAGCCGCAGGTTCGCCGCGGACTGCGCGCCCGCGTACAGCAGCGCGAGCCCGTTCGGGCTGAGGACGGGCCGCTCGTGGTGCGCGTCCTCGACCGCCAGGGTGTCGCGCTCGAGGTGCGTGACGCCGTCGGACACCGTGAGCGTCCATGCTCCGTCGAGATCCCGCGCACCGCGGACCGCGAACGGGACGCGGGCGCCCTCCAGCGGCGAGCCGACGCCGCCCAGCGCCCCGGCCACGTCCAGGATCCGCAGCATGTAGGGGTGGGCGGCGTGCACGGTGGAGGTCAGGTCGGGAAGCACGAGCCACGCGGGATCGAGGCCCGACGTCGACACGCGCGCCGTGCCGACCACCGTCGAGAAGCTGCCGAGCGTGCGCCACAGCGCGCGGGCGGCGTCGGGCGTCAGGGCGATGAGGTCGTCGACCTCCATGAGGGCGGTGGCCGGCGTGTAGCCCTCGCCGCGGATCCAGCTCGCGAAGCCGACCACCTCGCCCGCAGCGCCCTCCGTCGCGTCGATCGCGAGGGTGACTCCCGTGTAGTCGGCGAAGAACTTCTCCGGCGGGGTCCAGAACGGCTTCTCCGCACGCGACACCGGTCCGTTCTGGGCGGCGGCCCACCGGTGGTGGACGGCGACCACCGCATCGAAGTCGGCGACGGTCGCCCGTCGAGTGACCACACCTTCGGGCGCAGCGACGCGGTTCAGGTTCAGCAGGGGGACGTCGACGTCGTCGAACGAGCCGACCACCTCGTAACCGAGCCTGCGATAGATGCCCGGCGCCGAGGGATAGAGCGTCGAGATCACCTCACCGCGCTCCCGAGCCTGCCCGAGGGCGGCGTCGAAGAGGTGGCCGAGGTGGCCGGAGCCGCGGCGCTCGGGCTCGACGGCGACCCCCGCGACGCCCGCCGTCGGCACCCGTGCGCCGTGGAACCACGACGTGAACCCGTACACGCGCAGGCGTGCGGCGAGGCCGTCGTCGTCGA
This sequence comes from Promicromonospora sp. NPDC060271, assembly GCF_042726755.1. Classification (NCBI taxonomy): domain Bacteria; kingdom Bacillati; phylum Actinomycetota; class Actinomycetes; order Micrococcales; family Promicromonosporaceae; genus Promicromonospora; species Promicromonospora sp. NPDC060271. The sequence continues at coordinate 5,165 of NZ_JBHXBG010000211.1, forward strand.
ACGCACCCCACTCGCGGAAGCCCGCGGCCTCCCACTCCTCGCGCGTCGGGACCGGACGGCCGTCGCTCGGCGTGCCGAACGCCTCTCCGCCGAGGCGGGTGTAGTCCGGCTGGTCGGCGTACTCGACGGGGCGCACGGTGAGGCTCATGGAGGCGACCTTAGGCAACGGGCACCCGGGCATCCATCGGAAATCCGGACCGAGCTCCGGGCCGTCAGTCGCCGAAGTAGGTGACCAGCTCCTCCGCGGGGTGGGGCCGGAACAGCGGCGTACGCGTCACCTCGAGCGGTTCCGGCGTGAGCAGCCCCGGCAGCTCCGCGTCGGCCCGGCGGTCCCCGGGGGCGGAGCCGTCGTCGGGCACGAGGTCGCGCTGGAAGAGCACCGCGTCCTGCCACTGGCCGAGCTTCCAGCCGATCTTCTCGAACGTGCCCGCACGGTGGAAGCCCGCCGCCTCGTGCAGCGCGATGGCCGGGTCGTTCGGCAGCACGATGCTCGCGATGGCGCGGTGGTACCCGCGGCTCGCGAGCCGCGCGAGGAGCGCGCCGTAGAGGGTGCGGCCGACGCCCTGCCGCTGGTGGTCGGCGGCGACGTACACGTTGGTCTCCAGCGTCCACCGGAACGTCGGCCGGTGCGCGAACGGCCTGGCGTACGCGAAGCCGGCCACCACCCCGTCCGCCTCGAGCACCAACCAGGTCTCGCGGCCGAAGAACCGCTCGATCCGGCGCGTCATCTCGCGGGAGTCCGGCGGGGTGGTCTCGAAGGTCGCCGCCGAGTCGGCGACGAACGGGGCGTAGATGGCGGCGCAGGCTGCGGCGTCGTCTGGAGTCGCGACGCGGACGATGCTGTCCATGGTCGGATCCTGCCGTGAACAGGCCGGACGCGATGATCGCAGCGCGGGCTTGACGACGGTGGGCCGAGCGGGTAGATCAGCCGGGCTCGCCCGATGGCGGAGCGCCTTCGAGGCCGGGCACGAGATCCTTCTGCAGCCGCACCACGTCGTGCCACCGGCCGTGCTTCCAGCCGATCTCGCGCAGCGTGCCCACCACCTCGAAGCCGAGCGCGACGTGCAGGCCGAGGCTGGCGTCGTTCGGGAGGGCCAGCCCCGCGACCAGGCGCCGGTACCCACGTTCGGCGAGCCGCTCGAAGAGGGCTTCGTAGAGGGCCCGGCCCGCGCCAGTCCTGCGGCGGCCGGGCTCCAGGTACACGCTGGTCTCGACCGACCAGCGGTAGGCCTCGCGCGTCGAGTACGGCGCGCCGTAGGCGAAGCCGACGACGTGCTGCCCGCCGGGTGCTGTCGCGTTGGGGACCTGTCCGCTCGGGACCTCGGCGACGAGCCACGCGTGGCGGGCCGTGCAGTCGGTGATGCGCCGCGCCATCTCCTCGGTGCTCGGCGGCTCGGACTCGAAGCTGACGTGGGTGTTGCGCACGTAGTGGCCGTAGATGGCGGCGCACGCGGCCGCGTCGTCGGGCGTGGCCGGTCGGATCGTCAGGTCCATGTCCCGATCGTGCCCTACGTACGGCCGCGGGCGAAGCCGGGTGCGGGGCCGGGCGCGAGGCCGCGCGGGAAGCCGGGTGCGGGAGGCAGGGGCGGATGTCAGTGGCTGGGCATAGCGTGTGGCCCGTGACCACGCTCCAGAGACGGGTGCTCCTCGTCGCCATCCTCGCTTCGTTCGTGTCGTTCCTCGACGGCACGGTCGTGAGCGTCGCGCTGCCCGCCATCGCGGAGGAGCTCGGCGGCGAGGGTGCGGAGGGTCTGGCCCTGCAGCAGTGGGTGGTCGACGCGTACCTGGTGACCCTCGGCGCGCTGATGCTCGTCGCCGGCTCGGTGTCCGACGTCTACGGACGGCGCCAGGTGCTGGCGGCCGGGCTCGTCGGCTTCGCCGTCGCCTCGGTGCTGTGCGCGATCGCCCCAACCGGTCCCGTCCTCGTCGTCGCCCGCGCGCTGCAGGGGGTGGCGGGCGCCCTGCTGGTCCCGAGCTCGCTGGCCCTGATCGTGGCGACGTTCGGTGGCGAGGCGCAGGCCCGTGCGATCGGCCGGTGGACGTCGTGGACGACCGCCGCGATGATCGTCGGCCCGTTCGTCGGCGGCCTGCTCGTCGACCTCGCGACCTGGCGCTGGGTGTTCTGGATCAACGTCCCGGTCATCGCCGTGACGCTCTGGCTGCTGCGCGGGGTACCCGCGGCGGAGGGCGAGCCCGGCCGGCGGGTGGACGTCCCGGGGGCCGCGCTGGCCGCGTTCGGCCTCGCGGGCGTGGTGTTCGGGCTCATCGAGGGGGAGCGGCTCGGGTGGACCTCGCCGGTCATCCTGGTGTCCGTCCTCGCTGGTGCGGTGATGCTGGTGTCCTTCGTGCTCTACCAGCGGCGGGCCGCGGACCCGATGCTGCCGCTGCGCCTGTTCGGGGCGCGCAACTTCGCGTGGGGGAACCTCGCGACCTTCGCGATCTACGGTGCGCTGTCGCTGGGCGGCTTCGTGCTCACGCTGTTCCTGCAGCAGGTCGCCGGGTACTCCGCGACGTGGTCCGGTGTGGCCCAGCTGCCGACCACGCTCGCGATGATCCTGCTGTCCGCCTGGTTCGGCACGCTCGCCGGCCGGTACGGGCCGCGGCTGTTCATGACGCTGGGCCCGATCATCGCGGCGGCCGGGTTCCTCCTGATGCTCTCGATGGACGAGACGGCGTTCTACCCGACCCAGGTGCTGCCCGGCCAGCTCGTGTTCGGCCTCGGCCTCTCCATCACGGTGGCGCCCCTCACGGCGGCCATCCTCGGCGCCGTCCCGGCCAACGACGCCGGCATCGGCTCGGCGGTGAACAACGCGGTCGCGCGGGTCGCCGGGCTGCTGACCGTGGCGTTCGCGGGCATCATCACCGGCGGCGTGCTCGACGTCGCCTCGTTCCACCGTGCGCTCCTGGTGACCGCTGCCCTGCTCGTCGTCGGCGGGCTGCTGTCCCTGGCGGGCATCCGCGACGCACGTGAGGTAGATCCGAACCAGACCCTGGTCAAACCGACTTAGGTGTGCCTAACCTCAGCGCATGGCATTCAAGGGGCGCAAAGCGGTCGATCCGCACGTCGTGATGGCTGAGGTCGTCAACACCAAGCGGATCACGCCGAACATGATGCGCGTGACGCTCGGCGGTGACGAGCTCGCCCACTTCACGCCGGCGGGCTACGACCAGTGGTTCCGCCTCTTCCTGCCCCGCGCGGGACAGGACATGCTGCGCCTTCCCAAGCGCACGTCGGGGCTCTGGTACGCGGAGTACCTCACCACCCCGAAGGCCCAGCGGCCCTGGGTGCGCAACTACACCGTGCGCGCCGCACGGCCCGACCTGAACGAGATAGACGTCGACTTCGTGCTGCACGCCGCAGGGGACGCGAGCCCGGGCGACGCCGAGCACGCCTCGGGCCCTGGCGCCGGCTTCGCCCAGGCCGCCGACCTGGGCATGCGGGTCGGCCTCCTCGATCAGGGCATCACCTTCGACGCGAGCCGCCCGCACGGCTGGACGCTCCTGGTGGCCGACGAGTCCGGGCTGCCGGCCGTCGCGGGCATCTGCGAGTCGCTCCCGGACGACACCCGCGGCGCCGCCGTCGTCGAGGTCCCCACGGTCGGGGACAAGCAGGAGTTCCGGGCGCCGTCCGGCGTCGAGGTCCGGTGGGTGGTGCGGTCCGACCCGCACGCCGTCCCGGGCCAGGCCGCGCTCGCGGCGCTGCACGAGCTCGAGCCGGCCGGCCCGGCCACCGACGTGTACGCGTTCACCGTCGGCGAGTCGTCGCTGGCGACCGGCGCGCGGCGGCACCTGGTGGGCGAGCGCGGCGTGCCGAAGGCGCAGGTGGACTTCGTGGGCTACTGGCGCCACGGCCGGTCGTCCCCGGGCTGAGCCGGCGGGTGGTCGGTAGAACGTCAGGTGGTCGGCATTCCGAGGTACCGACC
>NZ_JBHXBG010000212.1:0-8932 GCF_042726755.1 Promicromonospora sp. NPDC060271
AGGTAGAGCGCCTGTCCGGGTCTCCTGGCAACAACTCCTGGCAACAACAAGGAGCCCGGACAGGCGCTCTACCTCGCGGAAACGGAGGTCAGGCGCGCAGCGTCTCCAGGTGCTCGGCGATCCGGCCGATCGCCTCGGTGAGGACGTCGACGTCGGGCAGCGTCACGAGGCGGAAGTGGTCGGGCTCCGGCCAGTTGAACCCGGTCCCGTGCGTGACCAGGATCTTCTTGTCGCGCAGCAGCCCGATCACGAAGGCCTCGTCGTCCTCGATCCGGTACACCTCGGGATCCAGCCGCGGGAAGCAGTACAGCGCCCCGCGCGGCCGCACCGACGTGACGCCCGGGATGTCGTTGAGCAGCTTGTCGGCAAGCATCGACTGCTCGTAGAACCGGCCGCCGGGCACGATGAACTGCTCGATCGACTGGTAGCCGCCCAGCGCCGTCTGGATGGCGTGCTGTGCGGGCACGTTGGCGCACATGCGCATGTTCGCGACGAGGGTGAGGCCCTCGAGGAAGTCCCTGGCCCGGTGCCTGGGGCCGGAGATCATGGCCCAGCCCGACCGGTAGCCGCAGACCCGGTACGCCTTCGACAGCCCGCTGAACGTGATGCACAGGACGTCGTCGGCGGCGAAGGTCGCGGTGTGGTGGTGCGTGGCGCCGTCGAACAGGATCTTCTCGTAGATCTCGTCGCTCAGGAGGATCAGGTCGTGCTTGCGGGCCAGCTCGGCCAGGCCCTTGACGGTCGACTCGCTGTAGACGGCGCCCGTCGGGTTGTTCGGGTTGATGACCACCAGCGCCCGCGTGGCAGGAGTGATCAGCGACTCGATGTTCTCCAGGTCGGGGTTCCACCCGTTGGACTCGTCGCAGAGGTAGTGCACCGGCCTGCCGCCCTGCAGGCTCACCGCCCCGGTCCACAGCGGGTAGTCCGGTGCGGGGATCAGCACCTCGTCGCCGTCGTCGATCAGGGCCTGCAGCACCAGGCTGATCATCTCGGAGACACCGTTGCCGATGAAGACGTCGTCCACGCGCGTGTCCAGGCCGTGGGTCTGGTAGTAGTTCGCGACCGCCGTGCGCGCCGAGTAGATGCCCCGGCTGTCGCTGTACCCCTGTGCGTCGGGCAGGTGGTGGATCATGTCCGCCAGGATCGCCTCGGGCGCCTCGAACCCGAACGGCGCCGGGTTGCCGACGTTCAGCTTGAGGACCTTGTGGCCCTCCGCCTCGAGCCGGTACGCCTCCTCGAGGATCGGACCCCGGACGTCGTAGCGGACGGACTTCAGCTTGCGGCTCTGCTTGATCTCTCGCACCGGCTCATGGTCTCAGACCGTGCGGAGGAGCCGCGCAACCACGTCATTCCGCGAGCCGCGCGGGGAACCCGCCCGTCGCCACCGGCCCCCAGCGCTCGATCGTGATCCGCACCAGCGACTTGCCCTGCTCGACCATGGCCGCACGGTACTCGTCCCAGTCGGGGTGCTCCTTGCCCGCCGCGGCGCGGAAGTAGTCGACCAGCGGCTCGACGGACTCGGGGACGTCCAGCACCTCGGCGGTGCCGTCGACCTGCACCCAGGCGTCGCCGAAGTCCTCACCGAGCGCCATGAACGACGCCGCGGGCCGCGCCCTCAGGTTCTTCACCTTGGCCCGCTCCGGGTACGTGGAGACGACGACACGCCCCTGCGGGTCCACGCCGTAGGTGACCGGGCTGAGCTGCGGGGCGCCGTCGGCCCTGCTGGTCACGAGGATCCCGTTGCGGCGTGAGCGGAGGAACTCCAGCAGCTCCTCACGGGTCACGGTCGTGTTGGTCGCGATGGTCCTTGGCATGAGCGCCAGGCTACGCCGGACCACCCACACCCCGGCCGACGGCGCCAAGGAGCCGCGACGATGACTAGAATTCTCGGGACCCTCACCCCCACGCTGGAAGGACCTCTCAGTGCTCCGCACCAACACGGCCGGCTCGCTCCGAGCCGAGCACATCGGCCAGACCGTCACCCTCACGGGCTGGGTCGATCGCCGCCGTGACCACGGAGGAGTGGCGTTCATCGACCTGCGCGACGCATCGGGCATCGCCCAGGTGGTCATCCGGGACGAGGAGATCGCCCACCCGCTGCGCGCCGAGTACGTGCTGCAGGTGACGGGTGAGGTCGGCCGCCGTCCCGAGGGCAACGCGAACCCCAACCTCGCCACCGGCGAGATCGAGGTCGTCGCCACCGAGGTCGTCACGCTCAACGAGTCCGCCCCGCTGCCGTTCCAGGTCTCCACCGCGCTCGCGGACACCGAGGTCATCGGCGAGGAGGCGCGCCTCAAGCACCGCTACCTCGACCTGCGCCGGCCGGCCCCCGCCGCCGCGCTGCGGCTGCGTTCCAAGGCGAACCAGGCCGCGCGGCGCGTGCTGGACGCGCAGGACTTCGTCGAGATCGAGACGCCGACGCTCACCCGGTCCACCCCGGAGGGTGCCCGCGACTTCCTGGTCCCGGCCCGCCTGGCGCCGGGCTCCTGGTACGCCCTGCCGCAGTCGCCGCAGCTCTTCAAGCAGCTCCTGATGGTCAGCGGCATGGAGCGCTACTACCAGATCGCCCGCTGCTACCGCGACGAGGACTTCCGCGCGGACCGGCAGCCCGAGTTCACGCAGCTCGACGTCGAGATGAGCTTCGTGGACCAGGACGACGTCATCGCCCTGGGGGAGCAGATCCTGCAGGCGCTGTGGGCCCTGGTCGACGTCGAGATCCCGACCCCGATCCAGCGCATGACGTTCCACGAGGCCATGCGCCTGTACGGCTCGGACAAGCCCGACCTGCGCTTCGGCAACCCGATCGTCGAGCTCACCGAGTTCTTCGCCGACACGCCGTTCCGCGTCTTCCAGGCGGAGTACGTGGGCGCCGTCGTCATGCAGGGCGGGGCGTCCCAGCCTCGCCGCCAGTTCGACGCGTGGCAGGAGTGGGCCAAGCAGCGCGGCGCGCGCGGCCTCGCGTACGTGACGATCTCGGAGGACGGCGAGCTCGGCGGCCCGGTCGCCAAGAACCTGTCCGACGACGAGCGGGCGAACCTCGCGAAGGTCACCGGCGCCGAGCCGGGCGACGCGGTGTTCTTCGCGGCGGGCAAGACCTCGGACTCGCGCTCGCTGCTCGGCGCCGCCCGCGTCGAGATCGCGCACCGGACCGGCCAGATCGACGAGGACGCCTGGGCGTTCGTGTGGATCGTCGACGCACCCCTGTTCAAGCCGGCCGGCGAGGACGACGACGTCGACCTCGGCTCGTCCGCCTGGACCGCCGTGCACCACGCCTTCACGTCGCCCACCCCCGAGTGGATCGACAGGTTCGAGGAGGCGCCGGGCGACGCCCTGGCGTACGCCTACGACATCGTGTGCAACGGCAACGAGATCGGTGGCGGCTCGATCCGTATCCACCGCCGGGACGTGCAGGAGCGCGTCTTCGACGTCATGGGCATCGGGCAGGAGGAGGCGCAGGAGAAGTTCGGCTTCCTGCTCGACGCCTTCGCGTTCGGCGCCCCGCCGCACGGCGGCATCGCGTTCGGCTGGGACCGCATCGTCGCCCTGCTGACGAAGTCGGCCTCGATCCGCGACGTCATCGCGTTCCCGAAGTCGGGCGGCGGTTTCGACCCGCTGACGGCGGCCCCGGCACCGATCACGCCGGAGCAGCGCAAGGAGGCCGGCGTCGACTTCAAGCCCGAGGCCGCCGTGCCCGTCGCGGCCACCACCGCGTGACACGAGGCGCACGATCAGGATGCATGACCTGAGCTGACGAGGCCCTGGCCGGGGGATGTTCCCCGGCCGGGGCCTCTGCCGTGTCGCGGCCGAGGCCCAGGCGCCGCGGCTGACCGGCGTGTTTCCCGGGCGCGCCGACTCGATCGCTGGTTAGGTGGAACCGGGCGCCGGTCCCGGCCCCCTGGGACTCAGACCTGGAAGGCAGCCTCATGACCGAGAACGCAGGCGGCACACCGCGCGATCCCCAGCAGGACCCGGGGACCCAGCCCACCCAGCCATTGCCTGAGTCCCCGCTCGGCGCGGAGTCCCCGGCCGGCCCGGCAGATCCGGACCGCACGGAGTCGTTCGAGCGCCCGGAGCCCTTCGAGCAGAGCGGTGCCCCTGCGCCCTACGGGCAGCCCGCCGCGAGCACGCCCCACGGGCAGCCGGTTGCCCCCGGGCCGTACGGGCAGCCCGCGGCCCCGACCGTCCCGCAGCACGGGTACGCGCCCTCGCCGCCCAAGAACGACCTGGCCGTCTGGTCGCTGATCACAGGAATCCTCAGCTACGTGATGTGCCCGATCCTCCTCGGTGTCGCCGCGATCATCACGGGCACCATGGGCCGCAGGGCCGCCGACGAGGGCCTGGCGGACAACCGCGGCATGGCGACCGCCGGTCTGATCCTGGGCTGGGTCAACATCGCGCTGTCGGTTCTCGGCATCGTGCTCTTCTTCGTCCTGCTGAGCGCCGGGCTGCTCGCCGGAGCGTTCGGCGAGTGGAGCGACGTGAACGACATGAACGGCTACGGCTACTGACCCCTCGGCCCGCCGTCGCACGGGCAGATCTCCCCGTGCGACGGCGTGTGTCTCACGTGCCCCGGACGGTCTCCGACCTGTAGGTTTGGCCTCTCTCCGCCGGTTCAGCCCCGGCACCACGCAATCAGAAAGGCAGCACGATGACCCAGCCTGACGGCGGCCAGTCGCCGTACGACCCGCCGCAGCAGCCGGAGCAGGGACAGCCGGCCACACCGCCGCCGGGCACGGTTCCCGGGCAGCCCGCGCCCTACGAGCAGCAGCCGTACGAGCAGCAGCCTTATCAGCAGCAGCCGTATCAGCAGCAGTACGAGCAGGCGCCGGTCTACGCGCAGGGTGGGCAGCCCGCGCCGTACGGTGCCGCGCCGCTGCCGAAGAACAGCCTCGGCGTGTGGTCGCTCGTGCTGGGCATCCTCGCCGTGCTGGGCTGCGGCCTGCTCACGGGTATCGCCGCGATCATCACCGGTCACAAGAGCCGCAAGGCCCAGCAGGAGGGCCAGGCCGACAACGGCGCCATGGGCCTCGTGGGCATCATCACCGGCTGGGTCGGCATCGCGTGGACCACTGTCGTGTACGGCTTCCTCATCGCCGGCGCGATCGTCGCGGCCACGACGGTCAACGACCCGGCGTTCCAGGAGGAGCTCCAGCAGCAGATGGAGCAGGAGTACGGCGACAGCGGCCAGACCATGGACCCCGAGCTCCAGGAGCTCATGGACGAGCTCGAGAACCTCGAGAACAACTGACACCCGTAACCTGTCAGCCCGCCGCGTCCGAGGTGATAACTTCTCGGTCGCGGCGGGCTGACTCGTCGTCCTGTGTCCGCGCCGCGTGGCGCGGCTGAGCCCGGAAGGCAGCCCCCCGATGACCCAGCCCGACGACGGGTACGTCCCCCACGACCCGCCGAACCAGCCGGCTGCTCCGCAGCCGCCGGGGGACCAGCCCCCGTCCCCGCCCGCGCCGTACCCGGCCGACCAGCAGCCCTCCGGGCAGCACGCCACCGCGCAGTACCCGACCGGGCCGCAGCCCACGGGCCAGTACGCGACCGGCCAGTACCCGACGGGCCAGCAGGCACCCGGGCAGTACCCGACCGGCCAGTACCCGACCGGGCAGTACGCCTCGGGCCAGTACCCCTCCGGACAGCTCCAGCCGCACGTGCCGCAGGGCCAGGTCCAGTACCAGTACGGCGCGCCGCAGCAGTACGGCTACGCGCCCCCGCCGCCGAAGAACGACCTGGGCGTCTGGTCCCTGGTGACCGGCATCCTGAGCTGGATCCTCTGCCCGCTGGTCCTCGGCATCGTCGCGGTCGCCACCGGGAACGCCAGCAGGAAGGCGATCCGGGCGGGCCTCGCGAACAACTCCGGTGCGGCGACGGCCGGCCTCATCCTCGGCTGGATCAACATCGCCCTGGTCGGCGCCGCCGTACTCGTGTGGGTGGGCATCGTGGTCGTCGGACTCCTCGGAGCGGCATTCACGGTCTCCCAGACATGAGCCCGACCAGCTCGCTCGTCACGGAGCCCAGCGCCCTGGAGCTCCGCACGTGGAAGGTAGGAGCATGACCCAGCCGGACGAGTGGAAGTCCCCGTACGACCCGCCGCGGGGAGAGACCCCGGACCAGCAGCGGCCCGCGCCGCCCCAGCCCTACCAGCCGGGGTCCGCCGAGCAGCAGCCGTACCAGCAGCCCTACCAGCAGCCCTATCAACAGCCGTACCAGCAGCCGTACCAGCAGGTCGGCCCGCAGGGGCCGTACCAGCCGCAGCCGGCCCCGTACGGAGCTCCCTACGGGTACACCGCCCCCGCCGAGAAGAACGCGCTCGGCGTGTGGTCGCTCGTGCTGGGCATCCTCAGCGTCGTCATGCTGTTCAGCTGCCTGGTCGGCTTCCTCGCGGCCATCCCTGCGCTCATCACGGGGTACATGAGCCGCAAGGCAAACAAGGAGGGCCTCGCCGACAACCCCGGTCTGGCGCTGGGTGGCATCATCACCGGCTGGGTCACCATCGGGCTGACGGTTCTCGGCGGCATCGGCATCGGGATCCTGTTCAGCATCCCGGAGTTCCGCGAGGGCTTCTTCAACGGCTCGTCCAGCTACTCGGACTACTCCGACTACTCGGACTACTGAGCCATCGCCGCCGCGACGTAACCGTCGGGGCGGACCAGCAGGGCGGTGGCGCCGCCGTCGGCCCGCCGGGTCACCACGCGCTCGGCGGGGTCCACCTCGCCGAGCGCGCCGGGCAGGTCCGGCGCACCCGCCGGGGCGACCAGGACGAACCGGCCCGCCCGCAGCGCCTCGGCGAGGCGCGAGCCGCCCTCCAGCGGCAGGTCGCGTGCCCGCGTCCCGACCAGCGGGTGCGCCCCGCGGGGGCTCCCGTACGCGACGCCGAGCGCGGACACGGTGAGTGCGGCCCGACGCCGGATCGGGGCGACGTGCGACACGACGCCGATCACGGATCGGCGCACGACCGCGAACAGCGGACCCGGGAGGGTGGCCACCCGCAGGATGCCGCCGCTCGCCCGCAGCACCTGCTTGCCGACGGGGTGTCGCTCTGCCTCGTAGCTGTCGAGGACGGCGGCCCTCGCGCCGTCGTCGGGCAGCCGCAGGGCGGCGGCGAGCTTCCAGCCCAGGTTCGCGGCGTCCTGCAGGCCCGTGTTCATACCGAGGCCGCCCGCCGGGCTGTGCACGTGGGCGGCGTCGCCCGCAAGCAGCACGCGGCCCTTGCGGTAGGTGGGTGCTTGCCGCTCGTCCGCGTGGAAGCGGGACAGGAAGCGCGGGTCGTGCATACCGAAGTCGTCCTTCAGCGTGGCGCGCGCGATCGAGCGCACCTCGTCGAGGTCGACGGGCTCGTCCTCGCTGACGTCGCGGTTGCCGTGCCAGCCGATGAACCGGTACCAGCCGTCGCCGAACGGGGCGAGGAAGCCCAGCGAGTCGTTCTCGGCCGAGACCGTGAGGAGCTCGCCGGGCTTGCGGGCCAGCTTGACGTCGGCCAGGACCATCGAGCGGATGACGGCGCGGCCCGGGAACGGGATGCCGACCGCTCCTCGCACCGCGGACCGGGCGCCGTCGGTGCCGACCACGTACGCGGCGCGCAGCGACGAGCCGTCGGCGGTGGTGACGGTGGCGCTCTCGGCGTCCTGGGTCAGGCCCGTGACCTCCGTGTCGTGCCGGAACACGGCGCCGGCCTCCTCGGCCCGCCGGCGCAGCAGCCGCTCCACCTCGTACTGCGGCGCGATCAGCACGTACTGGAACCGGGACGGCAGGTCCGCCAGGTTGATCGTGAGGCGCTGGAAGAGCTGGAGGCTCCGGACCGGCTGGCCCTTGGGGAGCAGCTCGTCCGCGAGGCCCCGCGCGTCGAGCACCTCCAGGCTGCGGGCGTGCACGGCGAACGCCCGGGTGAGGTTGCTCAGCCCCGCCGGACGCTTCTCCAGCACGGTGACGCGGGCACCCGCCGTGGCGAGGTCTCCGGCGAGCAGGAGGCCGGTGGGTCCGGCTCCGACGACTATGACGTCCGTGTTCATGGTGTCCTCCTCGGCTGTCTCGCCGGCGGCTGTTCCGCCAACGCTTGTTTGCCAACGCTTGTTGACCACCTTAGCGAGGGTGGTGCGTGGACGTCAACGGATGTTGGCCTACAGTTGTTGACATGAGAGGTGACACGAGAGGTGACACGAGAGGCGACGTGACAGGTGACACGACAGGTGGCACGACGGGTTCCCACGCCCCGCGCCGCTCCGACGCCACCCGCGCCGCCATCCTGGACGCGGCGAAGGAGCGCTTCGCGGCCGACGGGTACGAACGCGCGACGGTGCGCGCCATCGCGCGCGACGCCGGGATCGACCCCTCCATGGTCATGCGCTACTACGGCTCCAAGGAAGGCCTGTTCGCCGCGGTGATCGACGTCGAGCTCGACTTCCCGGACCTCAGCGAGATCGATCCGGACCGCCTGGGCGTCGTCCTGGTCACGCACTTCCTCGAGCTGTGGGAGGCGGACACCGTGCTGCGGACCCTCCTGCGTGTGGGCGTGACCAACGAGTCCGGCTCGGACCGCCTGCGCCAGGTGTTCGGCACCCAGCTCGTGCCGGCCGCGCGGGCGTTCGTGCCCGACCCGGCGGATGCCGAACGCCGCGCTGCGCTCGTCGCCTCGCAGGTGCTCGGCATGGCGCTGGTGCGGTACGTGCTGAGGTTCGGTCCGGCCGCGGACATGTCGCGCGACGACGTCGTCGCCTGGCTCGCGCCCACCGTGCAGCGGTACATCACCGCGGAGGCCCCCTAGCCCTCGGACCGCCCGAGGCGTCCTCAGTCCGCCCGCGGCCAGACGACGGTGAACCTGGCGCCGCCGTCCGGTGACTCGCCGACCGCGACCCGGCCATCGCCGGGCGCGATGTCGTCGACAATCGGGCGCACCTGGCCTGGAGCGCGGGGCCGCACGGCTGTCCGG
>NZ_JBHXBG010000213.1:0-8891 GCF_042726755.1 Promicromonospora sp. NPDC060271
GCCGTGGCGTAGCCCGACGTGCGGGCTGCGCCACGGCGGTGGTCGGCGTCTGGTCAGCGCCTGTGCGTCACAGGCCCTTGCACTGGCCCAGCTCCTTGCCCTTGGTCGTGTTCGGCGAACCGTTGTTCACCGGCGGCGGGTCGTTCTGGAGGCAGGTGAGCACCCCGGTGATCCGGTTGCCGCCGATGACCGGGCCCTCCGACCTGGTCACGGTGACGGGGCCGGTGATCCGGTTGCCCGCGCAGTCCGAAGCCGGGTCACCGATCATGACCCCGGAGCTGCGGGTCACGGTCAGGGTGCCCGTGATGCCCGTGTCGCAGATGCGCACCTCGGACGCCTCCGTTGCCTGTACGAGCGCGAGGATCCGCGAGTCGGTGACCCGCAGCCCCGCGCCGTCGGACACGGTGACTCGGCCGGTGACGGTGGCGCCGTCGATGCAGGTGGTGCCCTCATCGACGACGACGCGTCCGTCGTGCCGACCGGTGATCGTCTCGTCGCACGGCGCCAGACCCGTCACGGCGACGTTGACCGCCGCCACGGCGGGCTCGTCGAACGGGTCGGACGTGACGTGCTCGGCGGAGTTGACGTAGACGCCGGTGAGCGCGTCCGGATCCACCGTGACGTCGTACGAGAGCTCGACCGGGTCGATGTCCGGCCCCACGTAGTCGAAGCAGACGCTGCTGCCGTCGGCGATGGCGGCGGACGGGTCGCCCGCGTTCACGACGGCGGTGCCGAGCGTGCCGGCGAGGTTCTCGACGCCGATGGTGGCCGTGGCGGGCAGCGCTCCGACGTCGCCGTACTCGAACGTGATCTCGGGGCGGTCGTCCGCGACCGAGTTGTAGATCCAGGCCTGGAACGTGCCGACGGAGTTGGACAGGTCGGCCGGGTCGGCGTCGAAGGGGAAGGGGTCGTCCCACTGGACCACGGCGACCTGGCCGCCGGATGTCGCCAGCCGCACGCCGCGGTCGTTCGCGAGCGAGAGCTGCAGGTCGGACCAGAGCGGCGCGATCACTCCGTTGGGAGCCGCCGAGCTGGGCACCTCCTGCGGCGTCCACGGCTCTCCGGCATAACCGCCGGCGATCGTGACGAGGCCGTCGTCGGACACGGTGAGGTTCGGCGACTGGTCGGTGTAGTGCGGGAACGGGCCGATGTTCGCGAACGCGTTGACGGCGGCGCTGTCGCCGTCGAGCGAGCTGAACCCGACCCCCGCCGTCTCCAGGTCGAGGAACCCGGCCCACGCCGCACACTGCGGGTCGTCGGCGGGAGTCGACGCCTCATAGGCACCCACGGCGCCCACCTGCGTCGGCAGCTCGACCTCCCACGTGATGGTCTGGCCCTCGACCACGCCGCCGCCGGTCACCGACCCGGGATCGATGGTCAGCCCGTCGGGCACGGTGTCGGTCACCGTGTAGGTGAGATCCTCCGGTGTCACGTTGGGCGCGATCGAGATGTCGTACCCGACCGTCTCGCCGATGACGGCGGTCTCCGTCGACGCGGTCTTGGTCACGTCGTCGGCCACCCGGCTCAGCCGGACCGGGATCTCGCCTATGTCGCCGGCGTTGTCCGGCGAGGTGCCGAGCACCGCGGTGCCGAAGTACAGGTCGCCCTCGGCGGCGTCGGGCAGGTCCCAGTGCACGCGCACGTCGTACGGCTCGCCCACGGGCACCTCACCCTCCGGACCGGCCACGCCCGCGTTACCGAGGTCCTCGGACGGGACGACGGCGGTCGCCAGCGTGTGCGCGTCCGGCTGGCTGTCGCTGCCGCCCCAGTTCTGGACGACCACCCACCACGTACCGGCCTCCGGGTCGGGGACGTCGCACGCCTCGGCGGAGGACGACGTGGTGGAGGCGCACACCTGGGTCGCCGCGCTCGGCGTGTCACCGGTGCCGACGAACATGTCGAGGTCGGGCGCCTCGGCCGCGGTGATCTCCGCCACGAGCCGCTCCGCGCCGTCGGGCACCTCCAGCGTGGTGACGTGGACCTGGCTCAGGTCGTCGAACGCGTCACCGTTGGTGGGGTCCTGGCTGAGCGAGGCCTCGTGGAGGTCGGCCTCGACCAGGCCCTTCACCGAACCGGTGAAGTCGCTGACCGTCGTGGACCGAAGGTCGGTCACGGCCTGCGAGCCGGTGTTCCGGCGCGTGGTGATGTCGATCTCCTCGGGCAGGATCGCCCCGGACGGGACGACGGCGACCGGGAGCGTCACCGCCGGGACGTCCGGGTTGCTCGGGGTGAGCGTGATGCGTCCGAACAGCGTCTCGCCCTCGGGGGCGTCCGCCACGTTCGCGGTGACGGAGATGCCGAGCGCGTCGCCGGGGGACACGGTGTCCTGCGAGAGCGTCACGTCCAGCGACAGCCCGTCGTCGGCGACCGCAGCCGCCGTCCATGTCACGTCGGCCGGGGCGGACGGCGGCGGGACCGCCGTGCGCTCCCACGAACAGGTGGCCAGGCACTGGGTGTCGGCGAAGGACGGCAGGTTGAGCGACTTGGGGTCGCCGCCCGCCTCCGGGTCCGCGGCGAGGTAGTTCGCCGCCGTCTCGTCGAACAGCAGGCCCGCCTGCGCGGCGGCCCCGACGTCCATGTGGCCGCTGCCCTGCTCGTACGGCGTGGCGGGGGAGCCGTCGAAGTCCTTCACGCCGGTGCGGGCGGTCGTCATGAGCGCGGACTGCTGCTGCGCGGGGGTCCAGTCCGGGCGGGCCTGCGTGAGCAGGGCTCCGGCACCGGCCACGTGCGGGCTCGACATCGACGTACCCGAGATGATGCCGTACTGGACGTGGTCGTACGCGCCGTCGGCCACACCGTTCGCGGCGAGGATGTCGACGCCCGGCGCGGTGATGGACGGGACGATCGTGTCGACGGCCCGGTTGGGTCCGCGCGACGAGAAGCTGGCCATGGTGTCGCCCAGCGCGTCGTCGATGGTGAAGTCGGTGCCCGAGATCGCGCCGGTGTGCTCGGAGCCCTCGGCCAGCCAGGCCCGCAGCGTCTGGCCGTCGGCGTAGCTGATGGCGACGCCGGGGACGGCGAACGCGTCACCGAGCAGGGAGCCGGCGTTGGCCTCGTCGTTCGTCAGGACGAAGCCGGCGGCACCCTGCGCCGCGACGTTGGCAGACTTCTCGACGCGGCCGTTGCCGCCACGGGCGCAGACCACGATCTTGTCGGCGTAGTCCGCCTCGTGGCCCGTGGTCGCGGTGCACTGCGGGTCGCCTACGGAGCCCGCGTCGATGATCGCCGTGGCGGGCAGCGGCCCGGTCAGTGACTTGCCGGTCAGGTCGGGCAGGTCGGTCGTGCTGCTCGTCAGGTTCGTCAGGGCGTTCAGCGCGTGCCGGTTGTGGGTCGAGGCGCCCACCGACGTGATCCACGGGGCGTCGGCGGGGGAGCCGGTGGTGGCGAAGCCGGGGCCGTCGTTGCCGTTGGAGGTCGCCACGAAGATGCCCGCGGCGCGTGCGTTGAGGAACCCGATCGAGTCGAAGTCGTTCCACAGGTCGGACGGCGAGGACGAGCCGATCGAGTAGTTGATGACGTCGACGCCGTCCGCGATGGCCTGGTCGATCGAGGCCACGAGGCCCGCTGTGGTGCAGCAGCCGCGGTAGCTGATCACGTTGGCGTGCGGTGCGACGCCGGAGATGTCGAACGGCGGCGGGTTCGTTCCTTCTGGTGCGGTCGGCGTCACGTCGTCGACGACGTTGCCGCCCGACGTCGAGGCGGTGTGCGAGCCGTGCCCGTCCTCGTCCAGGGCGCTCCGGTCGTCGGCGGCGAGGAAGCCGTAGGCGCCGATCAGCTTGCCGTTGCACGGGAACTCGGGGTCGTACTGGTCGGTGTTCGCCGGGTCGCACGCGCCGAGGTAGTTGCCGGCGCCGAGCGGGTTGGTGTGCGTGTAGCCGTCGTCGCCGGTCTCGGCGAAGGAGGGGCTGCTCGGGTGGATGCCGGTGTCGATGGTGCCGATCACGACACCCTCACCCCGGTAGTCCTCCGGCAGGCCCAGCTCCTCGACGGCGTTCCACAACGCGTCGGCGTTGCTCCAGACGGGGCCGGCGTCCGTGTGCAGCTCGTGCTCCTTGTCGAGCGCGATGTGCGCGACGGCGGGGTCCTTGGCCACCTTCGCGGCCTCGGCCGGCGTCAGGACGGCGGTCAGGCCGTTGACGGCGAACTGGTACGTGAACGGCACCTCGACGTCGTGCCCGACCGCGCGTTCCATGCGGGTGACGAAGTCGTCCTGCTCCGCCTCGAGGAACTCGGTGTACTCCTGCACGCGGGCGGCGGACGGGTCGAGCGTGCGGCCGGCCCGGGGCGCGGTGGCGTCCAGGCCGGCGACGTCGCCGGAGTAGGTGGGCACCGCGGCGTCGGCGAGCCGGATCAGGTAGGTGCGCTCCGCCTTGCCCCGCCCGAGCGACAGCTTCTGCAGGGTGGCCGTTCGCTCGACGCCGGGCTGCGGTGTGGTCTCTGCCGGTACGAGGTTCTCGGCGAGTAGGTCGCGGGGTTCGATCTTGTCCGTGGCCGGTGGTGCCTGGGGTACCGCGACGGCTGCCGGCGCGACCGCCGCAGCCAAGGCCGTGACGGCCGCTATGACGAGCATGGGCGTTCTGGACCGGTGTGACATCTACGGCTCCCTCGATACAGCGGCGATGGGACGAGCGCGTGCAGGTGCTCGTCATTCCTCGCGCACGGTGGGGGCCGTGTCAATGATTCCGGGCGGGTTTCACCCAGTGAACGGCGATGCCTGTCACAGATGTGCGGGGCTGCCGGTCATCACTGGCACACCGATGTCTACGAGAGGCGCAGTGCCATGACAGTGTCAGAGAACCAGGCAGCACACGTGCACGGGGGCGGCGAGCACGCCGGGCCGGAGGGCTGGAAGACGGCGGCCACGATGCTGCAGGACGCGTCGCCCTTCACCGTCCCGGACGGCGCCTCGGCGATGACCGTGCACGTCCAGTGGGAGCCGGGCGACCCGGGAACTCCGCCGCACCGCCACTCCGGACCCGCGTTCGGGTACGTGGTCAAGGGCGCGGTCCGGTTCGAGATCGAGGGTGAGCCCGAGCGGGTCGTCGAGGCCGGCGGGACGTTCTGGGAGCCGGGCGGCGACGTCATCCACTACCAGGACGGCAACGCGCTGACCGACGCCCGGACGGAGTTCGTGGTCGTCATGCTGTGCGCGCCGGGCAAGCCGATGCTCGAGCTGGTCGACGAGGTCGAGCTGGCGGAGCGCGCCCACCTGCGCGCCCCGCGGCCCACCGCCTGAGCGACCTGCCCTGCTGAACCCCTTCGAGGTCTAGGTTGCTCCCTTCTGAAACGGTTCAGAACGGAGCAACCTAGACCTCGAAGCGGGGTGTCGGCCGACGACCTCAGTGGAAGCGGCCGCGGACCGCCTCGCCGTGGGCCGGGAGGTCCTCGTCGTTGGCTATCGCGACGATGCGGTCGGCGAGCTCCTCGAGGGCGTCCCGCGTGTACTCGATCTGCTGCACGGACTTCAGAAAGCTGTGCACACCGAGGCCGCTCGCGAAGTGTGCGGTGCCGCCGGTGGGCAGCACGTGGTTGGACCCGGCCATGTAGTCGCCCAGCGACACCGGCGACCACGGCCCGACGAAGATCGCGCCGGCGCTGTGCACGCGCGAGGCGACCCTGGCGGCGTCGGCCGTCTGGATCTCGAGGTGCTCCGCGCCGTAGGCGTTGACGACCGCCACGCCGGCGTCGAGGTCGTCGACCAGGACGATCGCGGACTGCGGGCCGTCGAGGGCACGCGCCACGCGGGTGGCGTGCTTGGTCGCGGACGCCAGGTCCTGGACCCGGGCCTCCACCGCGGAGGCCAGCTCGACCGAGTCGGTGACCAGCACGGAGGCCGCCATCGGGTCGTGCTCGGCCTGGCTGATCAGGTCGAGGGCCACGTGCCCGGCGTCGGCGGTGCTGTCGGCGAGGACGGCGATCTCGGTGGGCCCGGCCTCCGCGTCGATCCCGACGGTGCCGCGCACCATCCGCTTCGCGGCGGCGACGTAGACGTTGCCCGGACCGGTGATGACGTCGACGGGTTCGCACAGGGTCTCGCCGTCCTGCGGCTCTGTGCCGGCGGCCCCGTAGGCGAACATCGCCACGGCCTGCGCGCCGCCGACCGCGTAGACCTCGTCCACGCCCAGCAGCGCGCACGCGGCGAGGATCGTCGGGTGCGGCAGGCCGCCGTTGTCCTTCTGCGGCGGGGACGTCACCGCGAGGCCGGGCACGCCCGCCTCCTGGGCCGCTACGACGCTCATCACCACCGACGACGGGTACACCGCGAGCCCGCCCGGCACGTACAGGCCGACCCGCTGGACCGGGATCCAGCGCTGCCGCACGACGGCGCCCGGTGCGACGTCGGTCACGTGGTCGGCGGGAAGCTGCTCGGCGTGCACCCGGCGGACGCGGCGGATCGACTCCTCCAGGGCCCGGCGCACGGGCGGCGCCAGCCCTTCGAGAGCTTCGGCGAGGGCGGTCGCGGGGACCCGCAGGTGCTTGGGGGCGATCCCGTCCAGCCGGAGCGAGATCTCGCGCAGCGCGGCCGCGCCGTCCGCACGCACCTGGCGGAGCAACGGCTCGACCACATGGACGGCCTCGTCCACTCCGACCTCGGCACGGGGTAGGACGTCCAGGAGGGCGCGGCGCCCGAGGGACCGGCCGCGCAGGTCGATGCGTTGGATCACCTTGCCAGTCTATGGCGGCAGGCGGGGGACAATGGTGTCGTGTCCAACTTCGCAGCCGAACCCGGTCCCGTGTCCAGCTCCGGTCCAGTGCCTGAGGTGCCGATCCGCGACGACGTCATCCGCCTGGGGCAGTTCCTGAAGCTCGCCGACCTCGCCGAGGACGGCGCGCAGGCGCGCGACCTGATCGCCGACGGTGAGGTGCGGGTCAACGGCGCGGTCGAGCTCCGCCGTGGCCGCCAGCTCGTGCGCGGCGACGTGGTGGCGGTCTCGCTCCCGACGGGCGAGGAGTCGGCCCAGGTCGGCTGACGCCGGCGGGCGAGGCGTGCTCGGCGCGGCCGGTCAGGACGCCATGTAGGTCGAGGCCATCACCTTGTCGACCGTGACGCGCAACACGATGCGGTCCGGGTTCGGGCCCAGCTCGCGGTAGCGGCGCGCGTACCGCGCGACGGCGTCGGCGATCTCCGCCTCGTCCTCGCTGACGGCGATGGTGCCCTCGAGCGTTATCCAGCGGCCGCCCGCGACCTGGCAGAGCGCGGCGCGCTGGGCTCCGCCGTCGGGCAGGGGGGCGGCGTGCCGGGCCTTGAACGAGTTGCGGTTCGTCGTGATCCGCGCGACCCCTGCCTCGGCGTCCCAGGTGAAGGCGACCGGCACCACGTGCGGGGTGCCGTCGGGACGCAGGGTGGTGAGGGTCGCGAGGTGGCGCTCCGTGACGAAGACGAGCTGCTCGGGGTTGAGTCGGATCACTACGCGAGTCTAGGTCGGCGCGGACGGGCGCCCGGCGCCGCCCGGAAGCCCGGTGTGGGTTCCCCGTATTCCCCGCCGCTCGCTGTTTGGCTAGCGTTCCTGACAAATTAGTGTCAGAGCCTGGGGAGTGGTCATGAGACGACGTACATCGTTCCTGGCGGCAGGTGTAGCCGCCCTGCTCGTCACGGGACTGGCGATCCCCGCGGTCATCGCGCAGACCGGTCCGGTGGCGCGGGCCGCTGCCGCCGACTGCTCGGCCGCGACGTGGGCCGAGGGCCGCACCTACGCCGTCGGCGACCACGTGACCCACCTCGGCCGCGGCTACACCGCCCGGGTCGGGCACACCGCACACGTCGGCGCGGGCTGGACGCCCGGAACCACGCCGAGCCTCTGGACCGACGACGGCGCGTGCGCCACCCAGCCCGACCCGGACCCCACGGACCCGACCCCGGACCCCGACCCCACCGACCCGACGCCCGACCCCGAGCCGACGCCGACGGACTGCGGCCAGCGCCCGCGCCCGTCGGGCAAGGTGCTGCAGGGCTACTGGGAGAACTGGGACGGCGCGAGCAACGGCGTGCACCCCGGGATGGGCTGGATCCCGGTCACCGACTCCCGCATCACGCAGCACGGGTACAACGTCGCGACGCTGGCGTTCCCGGTGATCCGGTCCGACGGGACGGTGCTGTGGGAGGACGGCATGGACTCCGGTGTCCGGGTGCCCAGCCCCGAGGAGATGTGCGCAGCCAAGGCGGCCGGTCTGACCATCCTCATGTCGATCGGCGGCGCGACCGCGGGCATCGACCTGTCCTCGCAGGCCGTGGCCGACCGGTTCGTCGCCACCATCGTTCCGATCCTGCGGGAGTACAACTTCGACGGCATCGACATCGACATCGAGACCGGCCTGACCGGCAGTGGCAACATCAGTCAGCTCTCGACGTCGCAGGCCAACCTGATCCGGATCATCGACGGGGTCCTCGCGGGCATGCCCGCCGGGTTCGGGCTCACCATGGCGCCCGAGACGGCCTACGTCACCGGCGGCAGCGTCGTCTACGGCTCGATCTGGGGCTCCTACCTGCCCATCATCAAGAAGTACGCCGACAACGGGCGGCTCTGGTGGCTCAACATGCAGTACTACAACGGGTCGATGTACGACTGCTCGGGCAACTCCTACGCGGCGGGCACCGTCGCGGGGTTCCGCGCCCAGACGGACTGCCTGAACGCCGGGCTGAACATCCAGGGGACCACCATCCGGGTGCCGTACGACAAGCAGGTCCCCGGCCTGCCGGCCCAGCAGGGGGCGGGCGGCGGGTACATGGCGCCGACGCTCGTCGCGCAGGCGTACGGCTCGTACAACGGCGCGCTCAAGGGCCTCATGACCTGGTCGATCAACTGGGACGGGTCGCGCGGCTGGACCTTCGCGGACAACGTCAAGGCCCTGCAGGGCCGGTAGCGCCGCAGGGCCGGTAGCGTCCCAAGGGA
>NZ_JBHXBG010000214.1:0-8780 GCF_042726755.1 Promicromonospora sp. NPDC060271
GTCGGGCGACCGCGGGCCGACGGCCGACCACCGTGTCGGCGACCACTATCCGTTGCTCTCGGCGAAGCGCTTGTGGGCGCCGTTGGCCAGCTCGACGTACTCGGCCATGTTCGCCGCCTCGAGCTCGGCGACGTAGTCGTCCCACTCGCTGAGCGGCCGCTCGCCGACGATGAACTGCGCGGTGTTCTGGTAGACGATGTCCTGCAGGTTCGTCTGGTAGAGCGTCGCCTGTTCCTGTTCCATCTCGTCGTAGGTGATGGCCGGCGGAAGGGGCAGCTCCTCCTTCGCGTTCATGCCGTCGAGGAACTCGACGACCTCGTCGCGCAGCATCGACTTGTCCAGCTCCTCGGTGGACCCGTGGGCCAGCATCCAGACGCCGTTGTGGAAGCCGAAGTCCTTGCGGAGCTCCTTCGGCGCGCCGGGGTTGAGCCCGTTCACGTCGATGTCCTCGCTCAGGACCCGCTTGTCGCCGTCCCACTCGAACGTCTCGCCCTCGACGCCCCACTTGGAGAACTCCAGGCCCTCGTCCGAGTAGTACAGCCAGTCGACGAACTGCAGCATCGCGAGGAAGTCGTCGTCCTTCGCCGCCTCTGCGCCGAACACGATGCCCGACTCGCGGCGCGAGCCCGCCGCGAGGTAGCTGCCGTAGGGGCCCGCGGGCACCACGATCTGGCGCACCTCGGCGTCCTCGTTGCCGAGCTGCTCGAAGTTGTCGCGGTACTTCACCAGCTCCTGGTCGTTCGAGCTGATGGCGGCGACGCTGCCGGACGCGAACTTCTGCTCGCCCTGCTCCATCTCCTGGGTGACGGACTCCGGGTCCATCAGGCCCTCCTCCACGAGCGACGCGAAGTAGGTCACCAGCTCCCGGTAGCCGTCAGAGGCGCCGGCGTACGTGAACTCGCCGGCCTCCTCGTCCCACCACAGGCCGTTGATGAAACCGGTGCCCGCGGAGGTGCCGAAGTTGGGCGCCGCGGCGTTGAGCGTCTGCTCCATCGGGCTGTTGATGGACCACTTGTCGCTGAACGGGTAGTCGATCTCCGGGTTGGCCTCCTTGACGGCCGCGAGCTGCTCCTTGAACTCGTCCCAGGTCTCCGGGTCCTCGGTGATCCCGGCCTTCTCCCACAGGTCCGAGCGGATCGCGACGGAGTACTGCGGCTTCGCGATCTCGTGGATGCCCGGCAGGATGTAGTACTTCCCGTCCTCCTGGCGCAGCTGCTCGACCTCGGCCTCGAGCCCCCACTTCTCGATCTTGTCGAGGAAGTTGGGCATGTGCTCCACGTAGTCCGAGATCGGCAGCAGGGCGTTCCGGAACTGCGTCTCCTCACCCGCGTAGATGGAGGGCATGATGTCGGGCGCGTCGCCAGAGCTGATGAGGACGGAACGCCGTGTCGCCAGGTCGGCGAGCGGCACGTTGACGTACTCGAACTCGACGTTCTGGTTGTTCTTGAGGTGCTGGACGATCGACCAGTCCTCCTTGAACGGGTAGTCGGGGTGGTCGCGGTACAGCAGGCTGAAGTCGACGGGCTCCGTCGCCTTGAACGTGGTGCCGACCTCGAAGTCCTCCATGTAGCCGACCTGCGACTCCATGTCGATGGCACCGGACTCCTCCTGGCCGCCGCCGCTCGTCGTGCACGCCGTCAGCGTGACGACCAGGGCCGACGCCGCGAGGCTTGCGGCAGCCCGTCTGCGGGTGATCCTCATGGTTCTCCTTCAGGTTGTGAACGCCTTCGCATCGGAAGGTCAGGCTGGTTCGGGTCGGCTCTCGTGTGCCGGACGGCGTGCGGTCAGCCCTTGACGGAGCCGAGCATCACGCCGGAGACGAAGTACTTCTGGATGAACGGGTACACGCAGACGATCGGCAGGACGGTGAGCAGCATCGCCACGGACTGGACGTTCGCCTGGATCTGCACGGTGTCGCTCCCGAGGTCCGTCGTGGACGTCGCCGCGGCGAGCAGGTTGCGCAGGTAGAGCGTCACCGGGTACATGTCCCGGTCGTTCAGGTACAGGTACGCCTGGAACCACGAGTTCCAGAACTGGACCGCGTAGAAGAGGGTCATCGTCGCGATGACCGCCTTGGACAGCGGGAGCACGATGCGGAAGAACACGCCGTACTGCGACATGCCGTCGATCTCGGCGGCTTCCTCCAGCTCCTTCGGGAAGTTGTCGAAGAACGACTTCATGACCAGCAGGTTGAAGACGTTGATCGCGCCGGGCACGACGATCGCCCAGACCGTGTTCTTGAACCCGAGGGCGTCGATGAGCAGGTAGTTCGGGATCAGGCCGCCCGCGTACAGCATGGTCACCATGGCCAGACCGATCAGGACCCCGCGGCCCTTCAGGTACGGCTTGGACAGCGCGTACGCGAACGTCGTGGTGAGCGCCATCGCGATGGCCGTGGCGAGCAGCGTGTAGACGATCGTGTTCCGGTAGTTGACCCAGAAGATCGAGTCGCCCATCACGCTCGCGAACGTGGTCAGGTTGAACCCGCGCGGCCACAGGTTCACCTGGCCGGCGGCGATGTAGGCCTGGGAGCTGAACGCCTTCGCCACCATGTTGAGGAAGGGGTACAGCGTCAGGAACGTGATCACCACCAGCACGAGCCCGTTCACGATCCGGAACGCCCGGTAGCCCGGCGTGTCCTTGACCGTGGTGGTGGCGGCACGGACCGCCGTGATGTCGGGAGTGTTCGTCGTCACCACTGAGTTCGTCACCGCAGAGTTAGTCACCACAGGGAGGCTCCCACCGCTCGCTTCGAGATCTGGTTGGCCGTGATGACCAGTGCGACGCCGATCAGCGCCTCGAACAGGCCGATCGCGGCGGCGAACGAGTAGTTGCCGCCCTCGCCGATCCCCACCCGGTACAGGTACGTGGACAGGACGTCGGCCGTGTCGTAGGTGAGGGGGTTGTACAGCAGCAGGACCTTCTCGAACCCGACCGCCATGAAGCTGCCGATGTTGAGGATGAGGAGCACCATCATCGTCGGGCGGATGCCGGGCAGCGTGATGTGCCAGGTCTGCTGCCACCGGTTGGCGCCGTCGATCCGGGACGCCTCGTAGAGCTGGTCGTCGATGGTGGTCAGCGCAGCGAGGTAGAGGATGGTGCCCCAGCCGACCGTCTGCCACACCTCGGAGGTCAGGTAGATGGTCCTGAACCAGTCGGCCCGCTGCATGAACGGGATCGCTTCGCCGCCGAACCCCTCGATGATCTGGTTGATCGTGCCGTTGATGGCCGTGAGCTGGAAGACCATGCCCGCCACGATCACTATCGACATGAAGTGCGGCAGGTAGGTGATGGTCTGGACCACGCGCTTGAACAGCCTCGAGCGCAGCTCGTTCAGCATCAGCGCCAGGATGATCGGCAGCGGGAAGCAGATCGCCAGGGTGAGCCCGCCGAGGACGACCGTGTTCCAGAAGACGTCCCAGAACGGCTTGCTGCCGATGAACATCTGGAAGTAGTAGAAGCCGACCCACTCGTCGCCGAACATCGAGCCGCCCGGCCGGTACCGGCGGAACGCGATGACGTTGCCGATCATGGGCACGTAGCGGAACACCAGGAGGAAGATCACCGGCAGGAGCACGAACGTGTACAGCCGCCAGTGCCTGCGCAAGGACACGCGCCAGGTCTCGTTGTCGCGGAGCCGCTGTGGCGGCATGGGCCCCGCTCCGCCGACGGCACCACCCGCTCCGCGGCCGGGCAGCCCGTCATCGGTCCGGGGAACGGCGTCGACCGTCCCAGTACCTCGTGCCATCAAGTCCTCCGGTCACCTCGCCGTGCCGGACCTCACCAGGAGGGCGCCACGTCTTCGTGGAACGTTTTCGAAACTATCGGCCGCTTTACCGAGAGTCATTGGCTGGGACATTAGGATGTTTACCGTCATATCGTCAAGACCGGCCCACATCTGGCGCTGTCACGATGTGGTTACGTCGGACTTCGGTGCGGCGCTGCCCGATGCTGGTGTACCGTCAGCATCGAAAGTTTCAGCGACCGGATCGAAAGGCCTGCGCTATGACGGACGTACGGCCAGGTCCCACCATCGCGTCGATCGCGAGCGAGCTCGGCCTGTCGGTGCCAACGGTCTCGAAGGTGCTCAACGGCAGGGCCGACGTCGCCCCCGCCACGCGCGACCGTGTCGAGGCAGCGCTGGAGAAGCACCAGTACCGGCGCCGGCGCCCGGCGACCGCACCGGCCGGCACCGCCCTGATCGACCTGGTCTTCCACCGGCTGGGCTCCGGCTGGTCCATGGAGATCATCCGCGGCGTCGAGGACGCGGCCGCCGAGTCCCGCACCAGCGTGATCCTGTCCGAGCTGGGCGGCGAGCACCGCCCGCCCGCCCGGTGGCTCGACACGACCATCGCCCGCCCGCCGCTGGGCGTGCTGCTCGTCGCCGCGAACCTGTCCGAGGGGCAGCACCAGCAGCTCGACCGGCGCGGCATCCCCTACGTGGTGATCGACACCGACGGGGAGCCGCCCGCCGACGTCGCCTCAGTGGGTTCCGACAACTGGAACGGTGGGCTGGCGGCCACCCGGCACCTGCTGGCGCTGGGCCACCGGCGCATCGCGATGATCACCGGGCCGTGGGACATGCTCTGCAGCCGGGCCCGCGCGGACGGGTTCCGCTCGGCGCACGAGGAGGTGGGCGCCGTCGTCGATCCCGCGCTCGTGCGGCAGGGCAACTTCTACGTCGAGACCGGGTTCAGCCACGGCCTGGAGCTGCTGTCGCTGCCCGACCGCCCGACGGCGGTGTTCGCCGGCTCGGACATGCAGGCCCTCGGCCTCCTCCGTGCCGCGCACCAGCTCGGCCTCCGCGTGCCGGAGGACCTCTCCGTGGTCGGCTACGACGACCTGCCGCTGGCCTCCTGGGTCGGCCCGCCGCTCACGACCGTGCGGCAGCCGCTCCGCGAGATGGGAGCGGCCGCCACGCAGATCCTGCTCGACATCGCGCGCGGCCGGTCGCCGAAGGTGCGCCGCCTCAACCTGGCCACGGAGCTGGTAGTCCGCGACTCGACGTCCCCCCTGCGCTGACCACCGCACCCCACCTGTCAGACGTACAGGCCACCGGAGTGATCTGTACGTCTGACACGTACGAGCGGCTCAGATCGAGCGCGCGTGCTCCGCGAGCCGGTCGAAAGCCGCGTCCAGCTCGGCGTCGACCACCTGCGCCTGGGGGTGGGCGTCGTACCAGGACACCTGCTCCGCCGCGCCGACGTCGTAGGTGATGGTGGTGCCGAACTCGGGCACGAGCGTCCGCACCTTGGAGATGTCGAAGACCATCGAGTGCGCCTTGTCGCCCACCAGGCCGGGACCCAGGTCCGGGAGCACGCGGGCGATCGTCTCGGACGCCACGTGCACCAGGTCCGGGCTGCGCACACCCGCCGCCTCGGCGAGCCAGGTGTAGATCTGGTCCCACGTGGGGGCGTGCGTGCCCGTGATGTGGAAGGACTCCCCCACTGCGAGCGGGTGGCCGAGCAGACCCACGAAGCCGACGGCGAAGTCCTCGGTGTGCGTCAGCGTCCACAGCGAGGTGCCGTCGCCGTGGACCACCACGGGCTTCCCCGCACGCATCCGGGCCACGTCGGTCCAGCCACCCGAGGTCGGCAGCAGGGTGCGGTCGTACGTGTGCGACGGCCGCACGATCGTCATCGGGAACCCGTTCTCGCGGTACTCCCGGACCAGCACGTCCTCGCACGCGATCTTGTCCCGCGAGTACTGCCAGAACGGGTTGCGCAGCGGCGTCGACTCCCGGACGGGCAGCCGCGCGGGCGGCGTCTGGTACGCCGACGCGGACGAGATGAACACGTACTGCCCGGTCCGCCCGGCGAACTGCGCGACGTCGCGCGCCACGTGCTCGGGGCTGAAGGCGCGGAACTGCGCGACGACGTCGAACTCCCGGCCACCCAGCGCCGCGGCGACTCCCTGGGCGTCGTTCGCGTCGGCGACGAGGGTCTCCACACCCGCGGGAAGCTGGCGCGCCGAGGATCTGCCTCTGTTGAGCACCGTCACCCGGTGCCCGAGCCGGGCGGCCCGGGCCACCGAGGCGTGGCTGATGATTCCGCTTCCACCGATGAACAGGATGCTCTTGGACGACATGCCGCCAATCCTTGCACCATCTGGCCAGGTCAGCGCTGTACGCGGGCACTTCCTCCACCAGCTAGTTTCGCGACCTCGGAAAGCGTCACCATGGTGGTGTCACCGGGGGTGGTCATCGCCAGCGCGCCGTGGGCGGCGCCGTACTCGACGGCCTCCTGGAGCGAGCCCAGCTCCATGAGCCCGTAGGCCAGACCGGAGGCGAACGAGTCGCCGCCGCCGACCCGGTCGAAGATCTCCAGGTCCGCCCGGTGCGTGGCCTCCGCGAAGCCCTCCTTGCGCGACCACGCGATCGCACCCCAGTCGTTGCGCGACGCCGACCGCACGCCACGCAGGGTCGTCGCGATCACCTGGAAGTTCGGGTACGCCTCCGACGCCGTCTCGATCATCGCGCGGAACGCGCCGGTGTCCAGGTCGGTGAGGTTCTCGTCGACCCCCTCGACCTCGAAGCCGAGCGAGGCCGTGAAGTCCTCCTCGTTGCCGATCATCACGTCGACGTGGCTCGCCAGGCGCCGGTTGACCTCCCGGGCCCGCTCCTCGCCCCCGATCCCCTTCCACAGCGAGGGCCGGTAGTTCAGGTCGTACGACACGATGGTGCCGTGGCGGCGGGCGGCGGCCATCGCGGCCTCCGCGACGTCGGCGCTGCTCTCGGAGAGCGCAGCGAAGATGCCACCCGTGTGCAGCCAGCGCACGCCGCGCGAGAACAGCGCGTCCCAGTCGACGTCGTCGGGCTGCATCTGCGCGATGGCGGTGTTGCCGCGATCGCTGACGCCGACGGCGCCGCGCGCGCCGAACCCACGCTCGGTGAAGTTGAGGCCGTTGCGGACGGTGCGCCCGATGCCGTCATAGGGCACCCACCGCACGTACTGCGTGTCGAGGCCGCCGGTGAGCATGAAGTCCTCGACCAGCCGGCCGATCTCGTTGTCGGCCAGCGCCGTGACGATCGCGCCGCGCAGGCCGAAGCAGCGGCGCAGGCCGCGCGCGACGTTGTACTCACCGCCACCCTCCCAGACGTCGAAGCTGCGGGCGGTGCGCACCCGGCGGCTGCCCGGGTCGAGGCGGAGCATCACCTCGCCGAGGGCGACGACGTCGTAGGCGCTCTCGGCGGCGGGACGGATGTTGAGCGAGGTCATCGGCTGGTCTCCTCGGAGTCGATCTGAGCGGCGAGCGCGACGGCGTCCCGCGTACGGGTGGTGATCCCGTCCCAGTCGCCCGCTGTGACGAGCTTGCGGTCCACCATCCACGAGCCGCCGACGGCGAGGACCGGCTTCAGCGTCAGGTAGTCGGCAAGGTTCGTGGCGCTCACTCCGCCGGTCGGCACGAACCGGAGCCCGGGGAACGGCGCGGAGAACGCCTTGATCGCGGCGGGCCCGCCGACGACGGAGGCGGGGAACAGCTTGACGACGTCGACCCCGAGGTCGAGCGCGGCCATGATCTCCGACGGCGTGGCGACGCCGGGAAGCACAGGGACGCCGTGCTCCTGGGCGCGCCGCACGACGGCGGCCGACAGCCCGGGGGACACGATGTAGCGCGCGCCGGCGTCCACGACGTCGTCCACCTGCTGGGCGGTGGTCACGGTGCCCGCACCGACCACGACGTCGGGCTGGTTCTTCGCGACGGCGCGGATGGCGTCGATGCCGCCCGCGAGGCGCAGCGTGATCTCGGCGACGGGGAGGCCGCCCGCGACGAGCGCGTCGGCCAGGCGCGCGCCTTCGTCGGCGCCGTCGACCACCACCACCGGCACGAGCCGGTGGGCGGCGAGGGTCTCGAGGACTGTGCTGTCCACGGATGACATTCGATCTCCGTTTCGCTATGGTGAACGCCAGTTGTTCACTGCGGAACGCATGCTACGTGAGGGAGCCCCATGGATGCCAGCCCGCTCGGGAGCGTCGACAAGGCGCTGCTGGCACTCGACACGCTCGCCGGCTTCGGCGCCAGGGGTGCCTCGCTGGCCGCGCTCGCGCTGGCCGTCGGGGTCAGCAAGCCGACCCTGCACCGCACGCTCGCCGCGCTGCGCCACCGCGGCTACGCCGAGCAGACGGAGGACGGCGCCTACCGCCTCGGCCCCGCCGCGCTCTCCCTCGGGAGCACCTTTCTCGCGGAGGAGAACCTGCCCGCGCTGCTGCACCCGGCCCTGGCTGCGCTGAGTGAGAAGACCGACGAGCTGGTGCACCTCGGCGTGCTCGCTGGACGCGAGGTGGTCTACCTCGACAAGGTCGAGCCGCAGCGCGCGGTCCGCGTGTGGTCGGCCGTCGGACGGCGGCGGGCCGCCGCGACCACCGCACTCGGCCGTGCGCTCCTGTCGGTCCAGGACCTCGACGACGCGGCACTCGTGCGGTACGCCGGCGACGACACGAGCACGGCACGGCTGCGCGCCGTGCTGGACGAGGCCCGGCGGAACGGCGTCGCGGGCGAGACCGAGGAGAACGAGGCCGGGATCGCCTGCATCGCCGTCCCGCTGGTGCGCGCCGGCCGGGCGGTCGCCGCCGTGAGCATCACGGCCCCGGTCGAACGCCTGAGCGGCGAGGCGCGTGCCGACCGGGTGACGGCGCTCCGCGAAGTCCTCCCACCCCTCCTCCCGGCCGGCCTCACCCTCCCGTGAGTGCTGGGTATTTGCGCCTTCCGGGGCTCGATCAGCACAAATAGCCAGCACTCAGCGGGCCGGACGCACGAAGGCCCGGCCGCCCCTCTCGGGG
>NZ_JBHXBG010000215.1:0-8739 GCF_042726755.1 Promicromonospora sp. NPDC060271
GTCCGAGGCTGGTCCGGACAAGCGCTCTACCTCGCGACTCGGGATCTTGCGGCCGGGTCAGGCGTCCGCGGGGGCCGGGCGCGGTGCGACATCCATCGCGCGGGCCCAGGCCGCGACGTCGTCGGGGAGCTCGGGGGAGACGAGGTCCTCGCCGAAGGCGTCCCGCACGACGTCGAGCGCGGAGATCCGGTTGCCCTTGCGGTCCAGGAACCGGCTGGCCACGATCCCGCGGGCGTACAGCTTGTCGTCCCGCGTGAACACCTGCTCCAGGTAGAACATGCGCTCGTCCCAGCCGATGATCCGCGTGGTGATCTCGAACCGCTCGAAAGGCCGCAGGGACCGGCGGTACTTCATGGTCGACGCCGCGACCACCGGCGCCCAGCCCTTCTGGCGGGCGACCGGGAACATGCCGAGGTCGGCGATCTGGTTGTTCCGGGCCACGTCCATCATCTGCAGGTACGTGCCGTTGTTGACGTGGAGGTTCGAGTCGAGGTCGAGCAGCCCGACGCGCATCCGGGTGACCGACGGGTCGAGCAGGGTCTGCCCGGGGCGGGCCTTGCGCGGGAAGAGTCCGGTCCAGGTGAGCTGGAACATGCGAGCCATGCGACGAAGGTTATACCGAGAACCGCCAGTACCAGATACCTGTGCGGCCGGGTACCTCGGTGCGCCCTCCGGGCACCTCTCCGGTCAGCCGGCCTGGTACTGGATCTCGCGCCGCACCGCCGCGGCGATGTCCGCCGTCTCGAGCCGTTCGACCAGGTGCAGGGCCATGTCGATCCCCGCGGCGACGCCGGCGGACGTGACCACGTCGCCGTCGTCCACGAAACGCGCCTCGGTGTCCACGAGGATGCTCGGGTCGAGCTCGGCAAGCTCGTCGTAGTAGTCGCGGTGCGTGGTGGCGGGCCGCCCCGCCAGCAGGCCCGCGGCGGCGAACGAGAGGGCGCCCGTGCAGACGCTCGCCATGACCGGGGTCTGCTTGCGGATCTGGCGCAGCCACTCGAGGTGCCCTGCCTGGGCGATCAGCGGTCGCGTACCCAGGCCGCCCGGGTAGATCAGCAGGTGCAGCGGCCCGACGTCGTCCGCCCCGTGCGCCGGCAGGATCCGCAGGCCCTTCGCGAGCCGCACGCCCGCGCCGTCCCAGGAGAAGGTGCTCACCGACGGCCGCAGCTCCTGGGAGTGGGAGCCCCACTCCGCGAACACCTCGAAGGGCCCGACGACGTCGAGCTCCTCCGCCCCGTCGAAGACGAAGATCCCGATGCGCAGCCCGCCGTTACCGGTCATGTGCTCGCTCCGTGTCAGATTCCGTGTCAGATTCCCGGGAGGGCCAGCATCTGGTCGAGCGCCACGCGGGCCCAGTGGGCGTCGTCGGCGTCCACGACGATCCGGTTCACCATGCGCCCCTCCACGAGCGACTCCATCGCCCACACGAGGTGGGGCAGGTCGATGCGGTTCATGGTGGAGCAGAAGCACACCGTCGAGTCGAGGTAGTGCACGTTCTTGTCCGGGTGCGCCCTGGCGACCCGGCGCACCAGGTTCAGCTCGGTGCCGATCGCCCACGACGAGCCGGGCTCGGCGGCCTCGAGCTGCTTGATGATGTACTCGGTCGAGCCCACGTGGTCGGCTGCCGTGACGACCTCGTGCTTGCACTCCGGGTGCACCAGCACGTTGACGCCGGGCACCGCCGCGCGGATGTCGCTCACGTTCTTCTCGGAGAAGCGGCCGTGCACCGAGCAGTGCCCGCGCCACAGGATCATCCGGGCGTCGCGCAGCTCCTGGTCGGTGAGCCCGCCGTTCGGCTTGCGCGGGTCGAACACCACGCACTCGTCCAGCGACATCCCGAGCGCGAGGACCGCGGTGTTGCGGCCCAGGTGCTGGTCGGGGAGGAAGAGCACCTTCCCGGTGCCGTCGACGCCGCCCACCTGGTCGAACGCCCAGCGCAGCGCGACCTCGGCGTTGGAGGACGTGCACACGGTGCCGTCGTGGCGGCCGGTGAACGCCTTGATCGCCGCCGACGAGTTCATGTAGGTGACGGGGATCGTGGAGTCCGCGATGCCGACGTCCTGCAGCACCGCCCAGGCCTCCTCGACCTGGCCGATCGCCGCCATGTCCGCCATGGAGCAGCCGGCCGCGAGGTCGGGCAGCACGACCTGCTGTTGGTCCGAGGTGAGGATGTCCGCGCTCTCCGCCATGAAGTGCACCCCGCAGAACAGGATGAACTCCGCCTCGGGACGGGCGGCGGCCTCGCGCGCGAGCTTGAAGGAGTCGCCGGTGACGTCGGCGAAGTCGATGACCTCGTCACGCTGGTAGTGGTGACCGAGCACGAACGCCCGGCTGCCCAGGGCGGCGCGCGCCGCACGGGCCCGCTCGACGAGGTTCGGGTCGCTCGGTGCGGGCAGCTCGCCCACGCACTCCACGCCACGCTCGGAGGCCAGGTCACGGCCCTGGCCGAGCAGCAGCAGCGGGGACGGGGCAGGCTCGGAGAAACCGGGGTGTTCAGCCAGCAGGGTGCTCACGGTCACCATCATGACACGCGGTGGTGACAGCCAGACAGGACGGTGTCACGATGCGTCGGTGCACGTGCTGCTGCTTGCCGAGAACCTGCCCGACGCCGAGCGACTCGCCTCCGCGTGGCGTGCCGCCGCGCCCCGCACGACCGCCGCGGCCCGCGAGGTGCGGGTGCCCGGCGCTGTCGGCTCGTCCGCCGCAGGTCCCGGGGCGAGCGGCCCGCAGGCCGCTAGGCCTGGTCATGGCACGGGCGCAGGCGGCGGGGTCCTGCTCGCCGGCGCGGCGATCCCCGTCGGACGGCCGGACGCCGTCGGGCCGCTCGCCGTCGGACCCGAGCGGCCGGGCCCCACCGCGCCCGGCCCCGCGCCGTCCGCGCTGCCCCGCGGTGAGGGTGCGGTGCTCGCGGAGGCGGCCGCACGGGCCGACGTCGTCGTGGCGTACGTCACGCGGCTCGACGGCGAGGGGCTGCACCGCGGCGTGGTGGTCGAGGCCGCAGCGGCGGCCGCCCCGCACGCCGTTCCCGTCGTCGTGATCACGGGCCGCAGCGAGGTGAGCAGGCGCGAGTGGTCGACCGCCGGCCTCAGCGGGGTGCACGAGGCGCCCGACGGTGACATCACCCGCGTCGCCAGGACCTGGACGCCCGGCTGGGCGCGCTGAACCCGGACGGTGATGGGCGCGGCCGGTCCGTGGGCGTACGATCGTGAGAACAGACCGGCGACGGGAACAGACGGACGGCCCGATGGGTTGGCACCGCTGAGACATCGACTACCGGTATGTCGAACACGATCGGGAGATGACATGACCGACACGACCACGGACATCGGGACCCACGGCGTCAACGTCACCGACGTCGCCGCGGGCAAGGTCCGTAGCCTGCTCGAGCAGGAGGGCCGCGACGACCTGCGCCTCCGTGTGGCGGTGCAGCCTGGCGGCTGTTCCGGGCTGATCTATCAGCTCTACTTCGACGAGCGTGTGCTCGACGGGGACGCGCTGCGTGACTACGACGGCGTCGAGGTCGTCGTGGACAAGATGAGCGTGCCGTACCTCGAGGGCGCCACCATCGACTTCAAGGACACCATCGAGCAGCAGGGCTTCACGATCGACAACCCGAACGCAGGCAGCGCGTGCGCCTGCGGCGGGTCGTTCTCCTGATCCGAGCTCTGCGTCGGCAACACGTCGTACGAGGACGGGCCGGTCACCTTCGCGGTGACCGGCCCTTCTCTCGTTCCCGGGGGTGGCTCGTTCCGGGTCATCTCGTCCCGCTGCAGCCCGTCCTGGGTCAGGCCAGGCGGACCGTGACGGACCAGCCCGTCCAGTCGCTCCCGTCGGCTCCCGTCACGTGCTCGTGGGTCGCCATGTGCTCGTGCCCGCGCATGCGGCACCACGCGGGTACGTCCAGCTTCGCGGCGGGATCGGTCGACAGGACGGTCAGCTCGGTGCCCGCCGGCAGGTCCTTCGCGGCGGCCGCCAGCCGGATCACCGGGATCGGGCAGCGCAGCCCTCGCGCGTCCACCAGCGTGCCGGTCATCACAGGCCCCCCACGCCGAGCATCTCCCGCACCCGGGCCACCGCACCGGGCAGGACGGCGCAGAAGCGGTCCACCTCGTCGGCGGTGGTGGCCCGGTCCAGGGCGATCCGCACGTTCCCGTGCGTGAGCACGCCCATCGCGGCCAGCACGTGCGAGGGCTCGAGCGTGCTCGACGTGCACGCGGAGCCGGAGCCGACGGCGAACCCGTGCCGGTCGAGCTCCGTCACGAGCGCCTCCCCGTCCACGTAGAGGAACGAGAAGGTCGCGACGTGGGGGAGCCGGTCGTCCGGATCGCCCACCACCTCGACGTCGGGGATGCGGGCCACCTCTGCCCGCAGCCGCTCGACGAGCTGCCTGCGCCGCGCCTCCTGCGCCGCGCGGTCCGCCTCGACCGCCTGCAGCGCCACCGCGGCGGCGAACGCGAGCGGCACGCTGACACCGCCGGGCGCCCAGGGGTCCTCGTCCTCCGGCCCCACTGGCGCGGTGCGGACCCGCTGCCGGACCGCGAGCACCCCTGTACCGGCGGGTCCGCCCCAGTCGGCGGGGTCGGCGGCCAGGAGGTCCCAGGCAGCGGGCACCGCCACGTGCCCGACGCTCGCACCCGCGTCGACCAGGAGCGGGACGCCGACCGCGCGGGCGGCGTCGTGCACCGCCTCGACCGGCTGCACCGTGCCGACCTCACCGTTCGCGTGCTGCAGGGCGGCCAGTGCGACGCCCGGCGCCTGGACGGCGGCGATCATCGCGGCGGCGTCCACCCGCCCCAGCCGGTCGACCGGGATCGGCTCGACCGGGACCTGGTCGGCCGGGGCCGGGTCGGCCGGGGCGGCTGAGGCCGCCTGCGCGGTACCGGTCGTGGGCGCCCGGCCCGCCGCGTACGCGGCGGCCTGCAGCAGCGCCGACCGTTCGACGGCGCTGGTCACGACAGCGGTGCCGGAGCGCCGCCGAGCGGCGGCGGCCGACGCGACGGCCGTGTGCAGCGAGGCCGTGTGGCTGGGCGTGAAATGGACCTCCTGGGTCCGTGCGCCCAGGACCGCTGCGATCGCCTCGCGGGCGCCGTCGAGCAGACGGGCCGCGCGGCGGCCCTCGGCGTGCAGCCGGCGCGGATCGGCCCACCCGTCGCCGAGCGCCTGCTCGAACGCCTGCCGGGCGAGCGGGTGCCAGGGGGCACGACCGCCGTTGTCGAGGTGCACCCGGTCGGGCGTACCAGGGGTGGCGTGGCTCACACGTCCTCCTGCTCTTCAAGTCGTCCACCTGATCCTCGCACCCGCGCGGACCGGCCCGCCGCCACCATCGTTCTGACACGACCTGCGCGCATGTCCTGAACAGCCGAGATGGGCGGCCCGGGTGCGGAATGCGTCACGTCGCCCGGGCCCTCCTCCGGGCATCATCAGGCCTCGGAGCGCGCTAGGCTGCATCCCATCGAGGACGAAGGTTCTGCGTGGAGCTCGGGAGGAAACCGGTGCGACGCGCCGGACGAGACGTGAAAGGCCTCCCTTGCACTCGAAGGCACCTACCCGCACCCGTCGGGCCATTCTGCGTACGTCGGCTCTAGCCGTCGCTGTCGCAGTCGTGGCTACCGGCTGCGCAAGCGAATCCGTCCAGCGCGGATACCTGCCCGGCTACAGCGACGGGGAGGTGACTAACCAGACTGCGCGCATCACCGATCTTTGGGTGGGCTCGTGGATCGCTGCCCTGCTCGTCGGCATCGTGACGTGGGGCCTGATCCTGTGGTGCATCGCGGCGTACCGGAAGCGCAAGGAAGACCACCAGCTCCCGATACAGACGCGCTACCACCTGCCGCTCGAGCTCATGTACACGGCCGTGCCGCTGATCATGGTGCTCGTGCTGTTCTGGTACACCGACCGGGACGTGACCGAGATCAACAGGGTCGACGGCACCGCGACCGAGCACATCCAGGTCATCGGCAAGCAGTGGAGCTGGGACTTCAACTACCTCGACGCCGACGTCTACGACTACGGCGAGCACGAGGCGGACCCCGGCAGCGTGACCGCGGAGGACGAGCTCGACGGCGCCATCGGCACCTCGAAGTCGTTCCCGACGCTCTACCTGCCGGTCAACGAGACGGTGGAGTTCACGCTCGACTCGCGCGACGTCATCCACTCGTTCTGGATCCCTGCGTTCCTGTACAAGCAGGACATGATCCCGCAGCGGACCAACAAGTTCCAGGTCACGCCGACCCGTGAGGGCACCTACGCGGGCAAGTGCGCGGAGCTCTGCGGCGAGTTCCACTCCGGCATGCTCTTCAACGTGAAGGTCGTCTCCGCGGAGGAGTACGACGCACACATGGCGGAGCTCGCGGCCAAGGGCCAGACCGGCGCGCTGGGCATGGACCTCGCCCGTACGCAGGGCCCCGTCAACACCGAGGAAGCGGAGGCTGAGCACTGATGGCCGCAGCAACCACGACCGAGCTGATCCCGGGCCTGGCGCCCGGACGACAGACGCTCGGCCGGACCGTCATCAAGTGGATCACCTCCACTGACCACAAGACGATCGGGTACCTCTACCTGATCTCGTCGTTCCTGTTCTTCTGCATCGGTGGCCTGATGGCCCTGCTGATCCGCGCGGAGCTCTTCGAGCCGGGTATCCAGCTCGTGCAGAGCAAGGAGCAGTACAACCAGCTCTTCACGATGCACGGCACCGTCATGCTGCTGCTGTTCGCCACCCCGCTCTTCGCGGGCTTCGCCAACGTGATCATGCCGCTCCAGATCGGTGCGCCCGACGTCGCGTTCCCCCGCCTGAACATGTTCGCCTACTGGCTGTACCTGTTCGGCGGCCTCATCACGGTGGCAGGGTTCCTGACCCCGCAGGGTGCCGCGTCGTTCGGCTGGTTCGCCTACGCGCCGCTGTCGACCACGACCTACAGTCCAGGGCTAGGTGGTGACCTCTGGGTCTTCGGCCTCGCGCTGGCGGGCTTCGGGACGATCCTCGGTGCGGTCAACTTCATCACCACGATCATCACGATGCGCGCACCGGGCATGACCATGTTCCGCATGCCGATCTTCACGTGGAACACGCTGATCACCAGCCTCCTCGTGCTGATGGCCTTCCCGCCGCTGGCGGCAGCCCTGTTCGCGCTCGGTGCGGACCGTCGCCTCGGCGCGCAGATCTTCAACCCGGAGAACGGCGGCGCCATCCTCTGGCAGCACCTGTTCTGGTTCTTCGGGCACCCCGAGGTGTACATCATCGCGCTGCCGTTCTTCGGCATCGTGTCCGAGATCCTGCCGGTGTTCAGCAGGAAGCCGATCTTCGGCTACAACGGCCTCGTGTACGCGACCATCGCCATCGCCGCGCTGTCGGTGACGGTGTGGGCGCACCACATGTACGTGACCGGCGCCGTCATGCTGCCGTTCTTCGCCTTCATGACGATGCTCATCGCGGTGCCGACCGGTGTGAAGTTCTTCAACTGGATCGGCACGATGTGGCGAGGGAAGCTCACTTTCGAGACACCGATGCTCTGGTCCATCGGCTTCCTCGTGACGTTCCTCTTCGGCGGCCTGACGGGCATCATCCTGTCGAGCCCCGCCCTGGACTTCCAGCTCTCCGACTCGTACTTCGTGGTGGCGCACTTCCACTACGTGGTCTTCGGCACCGTGGTGTTCGCGATGTTCGCCGGCTTCTACTTCTGGTGGCCGAAGATGACCGGCCGCATGCTGTCGGAGCGCCTGGGCAAGCTGCACTTCTGGCTGCTGTTCGTCGGCTTCCACACCACGTTCCTTATCCAGCACTGGCTGGGTGTCGAGGGCATGCCGCGCCGGTACGCGGACTACATGCCCCAGGAGGGCTTCACCTGGGAGAACCAGGTCTCCACGATCGGCGCGTTCATCCTGGCGGCCTCGACCCTGCCCTTCCTCTGGAACGTCTACGTGACCTGGCGCAAGGCGCCCAAGGTCACGGTCGACGACCCGTGGGGCTACGGCCGCTCCCTGGAGTGGGCCACGTCCTGCCCGCCGCCCCGGCACAACTTCGCCTCGCTCCCGCGCATCCGCTCGGAGTCGCCGGCGTTCGACCTGCACCACCCCGAGGTCGTCGCGATGGAGCACCCGGAGTACAACCGTGGCGTCCTCGACAACGTCTATGGCGAGGCCGACCGGCGCGGTCAGGACACCCAGGCTCAGCAGCGCGCGGCCGGCGACGGCGGCGAGTCGGGCCAGAGCAGCACCACGATCGTTGACGAGCAGCCGGACGAGGGGACCAGCAAGTGAAGATCGAGAGCAGGCTGTTCCTCTGGGGTACGCCCCTGTTCGTCGGAGCCGGCATCGTCTACGGCTTCATGACGGAATGGAGCGAGCCCGTCGGCTACCTCGGTATGCCGCTGGTCGGCGGCCTCGTGGCGATGATCGGCGCGTACCTGGCCCTCACGGCCCGGCGCATCGACGCCCGCCCCGAGGACGACCCGAACGGCAACATCGAGGACGGCGCGGGTGACCAGGGTGTCTACGCGCCCTGGAGCTGGTGGCCGCTGGCGATCGCCGGTTCCGCCGCCATCTGCTTCCTCGGCCTGGCCGTGGGCTGGTGGGTGCTCTACATCGGCTTCTGCCTCGCGATCATCGCGCTCGTGGGCTGGGTCTTCGAGTACTCCCGAGGCATCCACTCCCACTGAGCCGTCTCTCGCCGAGGTAGAACCCAGGCGAGATAGAACCGCAGCGAGGTAGAACTTGAGCGCAATGCTCGCGTTCTACCTCGCC
>NZ_JBHXBG010000216.1:0-8688 GCF_042726755.1 Promicromonospora sp. NPDC060271
CCCACAATTAAAACCCCACCTCGCAAAACCGATATACCTTTTTGTTTGGTGGTTTGTTTTTTTTTTATATTCGGGGTGTGTTGCTCTGCGTGGACGATGTCGACGCAGAGCAACACACCCCGCAGGTGTAGTCGCTGCCCGGGACCGGGCGATGCCAGCGGGCTCGTTCCGACTAGGCCTTGACGAGCACCGGCACGCCGGGGTCCAGGTCTGTGAGCCTCGCGAAGTCCGCGCTCGTCAGGCGGATGCAGCCGTTGCTCACCGCCTGCCCCTGGCCGACACCCACATGGATTGCGGTCGCGGCGTAGTCGGTGCCGTAGAACCCGTCGAGGGCTTCGCTCTGCATCGACAGGAAGACCGACATCCCGGTGTTCACCGCCTCCGTGACGGTGAACACCTGGGTGATTCCCTGCGGCGTCGGCGTGGCGGACGCGCCGACCGCCGCCGGGAGCCGGTCGCTGGAGCCGTCGGCGTGCGTCACCGTCACCGTGCGGTCGGACAGGTCGACCACCACAGAGCGCTTCTCCCGGATCAGCAGGACGTCGCTCCCGCGGAGCCAGCCCGCGGTTCCGTTGACCTGCTCCGGATCGCGCGACGGCAGGGCACTGCGCCCGTACGGGATGAGCACCTGCACCCACCCTGGCCGGCTGTCCAGCACGAGCCAGAGTGCCTCGGCGTCGTAGTAGCGGGACTCGAGGGCGAGAACCGGCGCCTCGGTCACGTCGGGGCTGGCCCAGACGGGGATGCGGGGGTCGTTCGGCCGTGCCACCGAACCGGGCAGGTCCTCCAGGGACTTGGCCTCCGCCTGGGGCAGTGCACGCGGCAGGAGCTCGGCGATGTCAGGCCTGGGCAGCGACCGCAGGGAGTAGTCGGCAGGCGTCGGCTTCGGGCTTGGCTTCGGTGTGGGGCTCGGCGACGGCGACGGGCTCGCCGACGGGGTGGCTGCCGCCGGAGCTGGCTCGTCGCGGGGTTGCAGGCCGATCCATGCGGCGGCCCCGAGCACCACGACGGCGACGACGCCCGCCACCCAGGCCCAGACGCGCGCGGCAGGACGGCGGCGCCGGTCCGGCGTCGCTGACCCGCCGTATGTCTCCGTCATCTGAATCCCTTCGTGGCGTCTATGTCCCGCACCGGCCGCACGTCAGCGACCGCCGACCGTCGAACGGTACCGGGTTGTAACACTTGTCCGATATCTTCGTGGTCGCCCGAACTCCTGCGTACCCGAACCGCTGCGGACGCAGTCACCCGACAGCCCTCGACCAAGGAGAGATCCCGTGGCCTCCGCCGACCGGACGTTCCCCGTCACGACCGTCCCGACGCGCCGTTCCCGCAGACTGGTCCTCACCGGCGCGATCTCCGTCGCCCTCATCTCGACCGGGTCCGCGTACCTGGCGATGGTCCAGTTCGGCATCGACGTCCTCGCCATGAACCAGGGCACCGCGTACGCGACCGCCGGCGTCTTCGAGCTGTCCCTCGTCACCGTCGCCCTCCTCGCCCGCGAGGCCGCCCGGGACAACCGGCCCGGTGGCACCCTGCTCGCCCTGACCTGGGCACTGTCGTCGGCCTCAGGTGTGTTCGCCGCGTGGCACGAGGCC
The DNA here is from genome assembly GCF_042726755.1 of Promicromonospora sp. NPDC060271. Taxonomy (NCBI): domain Bacteria; kingdom Bacillati; phylum Actinomycetota; class Actinomycetes; order Micrococcales; family Promicromonosporaceae; genus Promicromonospora; species Promicromonospora sp. NPDC060271. The sequence goes on from NZ_JBHXBG010000216.1 coordinate 1,596, forward strand.
TACATCGGCCACCCCGTCGGCGCGATCCTGTTCAGGTTCATCGTGCCACTGCTCGCGGCGCTCATGTGGCACCTGGCGCTGATCGGCGACCGACACCTCGCCACGGGCACGTCCTGGTCGGCGCTGCGGCAGTCCGCGCGCATGCACGCCCTCTTCCTGACCACCGAGGACCTGTTCCGGGCCCAGAGCCTGCACGACGGGTCACGGGCCGCCCGCCGCCGGCTCGCCCGCGCCGAGGCCGCCCGCCGCAGGGCCCGCTCCGTCGCCCTGCGCACCGTCCCGCCCATGGAGATGCGGGCGCAGGTCGCCGCCTGGTGCGAGGCGCTCGCCGCGGTGGGGGACGGCACGGCCGACGTCGCCCGGCTGCACCTCGCCGACCGGCAGCGGCTGACCGGCATCCTCGTGGACGACGAGCCCATGGACGCCCGCGTGTCGGACACGCGGGACGGCGCACGGGCCGGCGTCGGGGTGGGCGCGCCCGACTACGAGCGCCGCGCCGCCGACGCCGTCGCGGCGGAGTTCGCCGAAGCGCGTCCCGTCGCGCGGGGCCGGGACCGGAACGCGCGCGGCGAGGACTACCTCGACCGGGACGTGTACGACGGCCAGGTGTACGACGGTGAGGTGTTCGACGGCGGCGTGTTCGACGGCGAGACCGATCGCCGGACCGTCCGCGTCAGCGCGGCCCTCGACACGCCACGCCAGGGCGTGAGCGCACCCGCACCCGACAGCGAGCTGGTGGAGCAGGATGCCGAGAGCCCGGTCGCGGAGCCCGCGGACGCGGCGGACCGGGCCACGGCGAACGTCCGGGAGGCGCTGCCCCCGCGGCGCAGGCCACGGCGTAACACGGGGCTCGGGACCGAGGACGCCGAGCGCATGATCCAGCTGCGCACCAAGGGTCGTACGTACCGGGAGATCGCCGAGGAGGTAGGCGTCAGCCGGTCGACGGTGGGCAAGCGCATGCGCGAGTTCACGGAGACGGGTTCGATCCCGATCGTCAAGGCCCGCTGACCGGAACCGGGTCCGCCTCGGTGCGGCTGCGGCCGGGGCCGCCTACTCGCCCGAGTCGGCGTGGGCGATGCTGCCGAGGGACTTCCAGATCAGGATCAGCGTGATCCCGGCGCCCACGAACCCGAACCAGAACGGTGCGGCCAGTCCCCACTGCTCGGCGATGAAGCCGCCCAGCGCGTTGCCGAGGAGGACCCCGCCGTACACGCTCACCATGTTGAGCGAGCCGACGCGGCCCTGGAGGTCGAGAGGGGTGGCGCGCTGGCGGACGGCGTTGGAGATGGCACCCCACACGAACGCGTAGACGCCGAACCCGAACATCGCGACGAAGGCGCCCCACACCGTCGTGTTGAGCGCCAGCGCCAGGTGCCAGACCACCTCGCAGGTCAGGACCACGCGCATGAGCGTCGCGAACGGGACCCGCTTCTGGAGGCGGTCGAAGAAGGCAGTGCTGAGGAGACCGCCCACCGCTGTCGCGGTGGTCAGCATGCCGAACTGGAGCGTGCTCATCCCCAGGTGTTCTGTCGCGTAGAGCACGAGCACGCCCATGGGCGCCGCGTAGGTGACGTTGAACGTGAGGATGGTGAGCATCAGCGTGCGGACGGCGGGGGTGCGCCACACCCAGCGCAGGCCCTCGGTGATGTCCTGGCGGATATGGGTACGGGTCTCGCGTACGGCACCCTGGGACACCGAGATCCGCGAGATCAGGACGATCGCCAGCGCTGCCGTGACCGCCTGGAGGGCGAACGGCCAGGCCATGCCCGCGGCGAAGAGGAACGCGCCGATGGGCGGCCCGGCGAGCTGGTTCGCCGTCACGAAGCCGGCCATGAGCCGGGCCTGCCCGATCGCCAGGTCCTCCTTGGGGGTGACCATCGGCAGGAGCGTCTGGCTCGCGGAGTCGGCGAACACCTCGGCCACCCCGAGGGCGAGCATGACGGCCAGCACGAGGACGACGTTCACGACGTCCGTGACGATGATGGCGCACAGCGCGACGATCACCGCGGCGCGCAGGCCGTTGGCGATCATCACCATGCGGCGGCGGTCCAGGCGGTCGGCCAGGGCGCCGGCCCAGAGGCCGAACACGAGCCACGGCAGCGACTGGAGCATCGCGGCGAGCGCGACGAGGAACGGGCTGTCGGTCTGTGACGCGACGAGGAGGGGTCCCGCGGCGACCGCGATGCCGTCGCCGATGTTGCTGGTCCAGGACGAGGTCACGAGCCAGCGGAACGACCGGCCCAGCCGGCGGGGGAAGACTGCCTCCAGGAGTGCTCTCACAAGCGTTCGAGTTTAGGTGCGGCGTCCAGGCTTTTTTCCTCCGGCCGGGTCGGGTCCTGTCGGAGGGGGTGATATCGCCGGCGCCGGACAGGGCTTTCCGGCGCTCGTGAGGGCTCCGTGGCCGGTGTCCGCGGCGCGAGGGCGGCGACCCGCGGGATACGCGAGATCCTGCGGCCGGGCGAGCGGCAGACCGGAAATAACGGCCACTTCGATAACGATTTCTAATCGCATGACTCAACAGTTGGACAATCGTCCGACTCGGTGTTGACGTCCGCCGGGAACAGGTGCAGACTCTCACAGGACGGTGCGCATCGCCCGCCCCCTGCGCGGTGCGCACTGTCGTTCCCTGTCGGGCTCCGGCCCGTCTGCGAAGCCCCTTCGGACCCCCTGCCGAAGGGGCTCTCGCATTTCCCCGGCCGACGTCGCGTCGTCGCCGAGGTAGAGCACTCGTCCGGACGTCTGCTCTACCTCGTGGCAAGCATGAAGGCGAGGTAGAGCGTCCGTCCGGACGGACGCTCTCCTTCGGCGGCGACACGCCCGGGAGTCTCGTGACCCGGCGTGTCGCGCGGCGTGGCGTCCGACCCTTGCGGACGCGACGCGGTTAGCGTGCTGGTGTGAACGCTGCACGCCGCCAGACCGCAGCCGCCTCCGAGATCTCGGCCGATCTGTCCGAGGAGCTCTCGGCCGCGCTGAAGGACGAGACGACGGACCCGGCCACCGAGCCGGCAGTTGAGGAGGCTCCGGGGGCAGCAGGGGACCCCATGGCCGAGTCGGTCGCGCGCTGGCGCGCCGGGCTGGTGCGGCTCGCGGGGGGATCCTCCCTTGCCGACGTCGGTCTGCTGGGCGAGGCGGTCATCGACCTGTCGACCGCCCACCCCTCGGGTGTGGCCCAGCTCTTCGCGGGCCGGCCCACCCGTCTGTCCAACCTGGTGCGGGAGTCCGGCTCGCTGCCTGCGGCCCGCCGTCGGGCACGAGCGGTCGCCGCACGTTCCGCCGAGCACGCGCAGCGCTACGGGGTCTCGCCGACCTACCTGGCGATCGGCGTGGCCACGTGGGTCGAGCGGCCGACGACCGGCGGCGACCAGAGCGACATGGAGGCCATCACCCGGGTGCTCGGCCCGGCGAGCACGGTGACCACCCCTGAGCACGAGTCCGCAGACAGCCCGGCCGACGCGCCGGCGCTCACCGGTTCCGTCCCGATCGTGACGCTGGCCATGCCCTCCGGCCGGCCCGTGCCGCCGTCGGGCGGCGAGGAGGACGAGCCGCGTGTGGTGCGCGCGCCCGTGCTGCTCCGGCCCGTCATGCTCACGCCGCGCAGCGACGGCGAGGCCGACTACGAGATCACGCTCGACCCCACGGTCGAGATCAACCCGGTGGTGGCGCGCACGCTGCGCGCCAACGGCGCCCTGCTCGACCCGACGGCGCTGGCCAAGGCGACGTTCACGCTCGCGGGCTTCAACCCGTCGGACGTGCTGGACCGCGTGGCGAGCCTCGGTTCGGCCGTGCTCGGCGAGTTCCAGCTCGACCGGCGGGTGCTGGTCGGCACGTTCGTCCACCCCGGGCAGGTGCTGGTCGACGACCTCGACGAGCTGGGCCCCACCCTGGGCGGGCACGAGGTGGTCTCGGCGCTCGGCGGGGTGGACAGCTCGGTGACCCGGCTGAGCAAGGTCGAGCTCCCGGAGCGGCGCGTCGGCGACGCCGACCCGGCGCACGAGCGCGGTGTCGGCGACCTGGACCCGCACCAGCGGCACGTCGTGGACGCCCTGGCAACGGGCAGCCACCTGTTCGTCGACGCGCCCGTCGGGTCGGACGTCGCGGGCACGCTGGCCGCCGTCGTCGCAGAGGCGAACGCCAGCGGCAGGTCCGTGCTGTACGTCCCGGGGCACCGCCGTGCCGCCGACGCGCTGGCCGCGCGCCTCGACTCGCTCGGCCTGGGCGGGCTGCTGCTCGACATCGCGCCGCTGCCGACGTGGCGCACGTCGACGGCGCGCCGTCTGCTGGAGGCGATGGCGCCCGCGCAGGAACGGATCGACGCCGACGGGGTGGCCCGGGTGCGGGACGCGCTGATCGGCTCGCGGGCGCAGCTCGCCGGCTACATCGGGGCGCTGCACCGGGTGCGCGACCCGTGGCGGGTCTCCGCGTACGACGCCCTGCAGGCCCTGGCCCGGCTCACCTCCGAGCGCCCCGCCCCGGCGACCCGGGTGCGGCTGGCCTCGGAGACCGTGCTCGTCCTGGGTGCCGAGCGGCGCGCGGAGCTCGCCGCCGACCTCGAGCGGGCAGCCGACCTGGGCGCTTTCTCGCTGCGGTCGGCGTCGAGCCCGTGGTTCGGCGCGCACATCCTCACCGACGAGGACGCCCGCTCGGCCCTCGCCCGGGTCACGCGCCTCGCCGATCACACGCTGCCGGAGCTGCGCAAGCAGATCGAGTACGTCGCCCAGGTGACCGGGCTGGTCGAGGCGACGACCGCCAACCAGTGGGGCGAGCAGCTCGCGATGCTCGGCGGCATGCGCGGCACGCTCGACGTGTTCCAGCCGATGGTCTTCGAGCGCACCGCCGCGGACATGGTGCAGGCAACGGCCTCGAGCCGGACGCGGGCCGAGCAGGGCGTCGAGATGGGCTGGCTGGCCCGACGCCGGCTGAAGCGGCGCGCCCGCGAGATGGTCCGTCCCGGGGTCCGTGTGCCCGACATGCACGCGGCGCTCGTCGAGGTGCAGCGGCAGCGCGAGGTGTGGCAGGCGCAGTGCCCGCGCGGCGGCTGGCCGACCCTGCCGGAGGGCCTGGCCGCGGTGGAGGAGACCTACGAGGCCGTCCGCATCGACCTCGAGGCGCTCGAGCCGGTGCTGCGCTCCTCGCAGGCGGGCGGCGGGCTGCTCGACCTCGACCTGTTCGCGCTGGTCCAGCGGCTCGCGTCCCTCGCGGAGACCGCGGACGCGCTGGTCCCCCTGCCCGAGCGGACCGCGGTGCTGCGCAGGCTGCGCAAGGCCGGGCTCGGCGAGCTGGTCGACGACCTCGGCGACCGCCGCGTCGAGACCGAGCTCGTCGGGCCGGAGCTGGAGCTGTCGTGGTGGTCGTCGGTGTTCGAGCAGATCCTGTCGACCGAGCCGGATCTCGCCGGGCAGGACGGCGCCGGGCTCGACGCTCTCGCCGGCCGGTTCCGTGAGCTCGACCGCCGGCACATCGAGTCCCTGTCCGCGCCCGTGCGGGCCGCGGTGCGCGCGCACCTCGGCGCGGCGATGCGCGACGAGCGGGAGGACGCCGAGGCCCTCTACGCCACGCTGGTCGAAGGTGGGCTCAGCTCGATGCGCGACCTCGTGTCCGGGCACGGCTCCACCGTGCGGCGCCTGCGGCCCACCTGGGTGTCGACGCCGACCATGGTGCCGCACCTGCTGCCCGCCGAGCGGAGCGCGGACCTGGTGATCCTCGACGCGGTGCAGCACGTGCCGGTCGAGGTGGTCGTGCCCGCGCTGGCCCGTGGCCGGCAGATCGTCGTGGTGGGTGACCCGCGGTCGGCGTCGGGCACCGCGGTGCGCGACCTCGCGCGGCTGCTGCCGCGTGTCACGCTGCAGCCCGAACCCGCGCGACGGGACCCGCGGCTCACGGCCCTGCTCGCCGCCCACGGGTACGAGGGCGTCATGCGGCCGGCGCCCATGCCGCGGACCGAGGCGCTGGTCCACTTCTCGCTCGTCGACGGCACTGGGATGCCCGATCCGGTCTCCGGCACCGTCGAGTCGACGCAGGCCGAGGTGGAGCAGGTGGTCGATCTCGCGATCGAGCACGCGATGACGCGGCCGGAGGAGACCTTCGGCATCGTCACGGTCACCGCGGCGCACGCCGACCGCATCCGCGAGCGGCTGCTCGCCGAGGTCCGGGGCAACCCAGCGCTGGCGCCGTTCTTCGCCGGGTCACGGCCCGAGCCGGTGGTGGTCGCCGACGTCACGGGTGTCGCAGGGCTCGCGCGCGACACGATCGTGCTGACGCTCGGCTTCGGGCGGACGCCGCACGGCCGCGTGCTGCACCGGTTCGGCGTGCTGGGTGACGGTGGCGGCGACGCGATGCTGCTCGGCTCGCTGGGTGCCGCGCGCAAGCGGCTGCACGTCGTGTCGTGCTTCCCCGCCGCGGACCTCGATCCCGAACGACTGCGCGGCCCGGGGCCGCAGCTGCTGGCGGAGGTGCTGGCCTTCGCCGAGGAGCGCTCAGGGCTCGCCGACCAGGTGGAGATCGGCAACGGTGTCGACGTCGCGCGGTCCGTCGACCGGCTGGTCGTGGACCTGGGGGAGCGGCTGTGGCGCTCGGGTCTCGTGGTCGAGACCGACTACGGCCTGCCGGGCGGCGACCGGATCCCGCTCGCGGTGGGGCATCCGGACCTGCCGGGCGAGCTCCTGGTCGCGGTCCTGACCGACGACGCCGCCTACGTGGCCGAACCCTCCATCCGCGTGCGCGACAGGCAGCTCGCCGAGCAGCTCGAACGGCTCGGCTGGGTGGTCGCGCAGGTGTGGTCGGCCGCCGCGTTCCTCGACCCGGACGCCGAGGCGGAGCGGGTGCGCCGCGTCGTGCTGGCCGTGCGGGACGCCCGGGTGGGTGTCTCGGGCGGCGTGTCGCCGGCGGCGGAGCTCGTGGTCCCGCAGGCGCTGGACGACTGATCCCTGGGTGGTCCGGGGCCTCAGGCCTGTGTGGGCTCGGCGGGGTGCTGGGCCGCTGGGCCGACTTCGGTCGGTTGGTGGGCTGTGGCGCTGACTTCGGTCGCTTGCTCGGCTGCGGCGCTGACTTCGGTCGGTTGCTCTGAGATCGGTCAATCGAACGACCGATCTCAGAG
>NZ_JBHXBG010000217.1:0-8655 GCF_042726755.1 Promicromonospora sp. NPDC060271
TGCGGTTCCGCTCCAGGCGCGTGCCTCGTTCCTCGGCCCGCACCCTGCGCTGCACCTCCGGCTCAGGCGACCAGCGAGCGCAGCACGTACTGCAGGATGCCGCCGTTGCGGTAGTAGTCCGCCTCGCCCGGGGTGTCGATGCGGACGACGGCGTCGAAGGCGACCTGCGAGCCGTCGGCCTTCGTCGCCGTGACCGCCACCGTCTCGGGCGTGACACCCTCGTTGAGCGCCGTGACGCCCGAGATGTCGAAGACCTCGGTGCCGTCGAGACCCAGCGAGTCGGCGTCCTGGCCGGCCGGGAACTGCAGCGGCAGCACGCCCATGCCGATGAGGTTCGAGCGGTGGATCCGCTCGAAGCTCTCGGTGATGACGGCCTTGACGCCCAGGAGCGCGGTGCCCTTGGCGGCCCAGTCGCGCGACGAGCCGGAGCCGTACTCCTTGCCGCCGAGCACCACGAGCGGGGTGCCTGCCGCCGCGTAGTCCTGCGCGGCGTCGTAGATCGTGTCCTGCGCGTTCTTCACGAAGTTGAAGGTGAAGCCGCCCTCGACTCCCGCGCCGTCGTTCTCGGCGGCCAGGAGCTGGTTGCGCAGGCGGATGTTCGCGAACGTGCCGCGGATCATGACCTCGTGGTTGCCACGGCGCGAGCCGTAGGAGTTGAAGTCGCGGCGGTTCACGCCGTGCTCGGCGAGGTAGACACCCGCCGGGCTGTCCGCCTTGATCGAGCCGGCCGGGCTGATGTGGTCGGTCGTGACCGAGTCACCCAGCTTGGCGAGCACGCGGGCGCCGGTGACGTCGGTGACGGGCTCCGGCGTCATGCCCATGCCGTCGAAGTACGGGGGCTTGCGCACGTACGTCGACTCGGGGTCCCAGGCGAACGTGTCGCCCTCGGGGGTCTCCAGCGCGGCCCAGCGCTCGTCGCCCTTGAACACGTCGGCGTAGTCCGACTCGAACATCTTGCGGTCGATCGAGGACGCGATGGTCGCCTCGACCTCCTCCGGCGAGGGCCAGATGTCGCGCAGGAACACGGGGTTACCGGCCTCGTCGCGGCCCAGCGGGTCGTGCTCGAAGTCGAACTCCATGGTTCCGGCCAGGGCGTACGCGATGACCAGCGGCGGGGAGGCCAGGTAGTTCATCTTGACGTCCGGGTTGATGCGGCCCTCGAAGTTGCGGTTGCCCGACAGCACCGAGACGACCGACAGGTCGTGCTCGTTGACGGCCTCGGAGACCTTCTCGTCCAGCGGGCCGGAGTTGCCGATGCAGGTGGCGCAGCCGTAACCGACCAGGTGGAAGCCCAGCTTCTCGAGGTACGGCCAGAGGCCGGCCTTCTCGTAGTAGTTGGTCACGACCTGCGAGCCCGGCGCCATGGAGGTCTTGACCCACGGCTTGGACACGAGGCCCTTCTCGACGGCGTTCTTGGCCAGGAGCGCCGCGGCGAGCATGACCGAGGGGTTCGAGGTGTTGGTGCAGGACGTGATCGAGGCGATCGCGACCGCGCCGTGGAACAGCTCGAACTCCTTGCCCTCGCTGTTGGTGACGTGCACGTGCTTGCGGCCGTTGGGCGAGACGGCCGGCGAGTCGGACGCGGGGAACGACTCCTTCTCGGCCTCGTCGACGCGGTCCTTGACCTCGGGCGCGTAGTTCGGCAGGTCACGCATGAACGCGGACTTGGCGTTCGACAGCTCGATGCGGTCCTGCGGGCGCTTCGGGCCGGCGATCGAGGGCACGACCGTCGACAGGTCGAGCTCCAGGTACTCGGAGAACACCGGCTCCGGCGAGTCGGCGTCGAGCCAGAGGCCCTGCTCCTTGGCGTACGCCTCGACGAGCGCGAGCTGCTCCTCGGCGCGGCCGGTCAGGCGCAGGTAGTCGATCGTGACCGAGTCGATCGGGAAGATCGCGGCCGTCGAGCCGAACTCGGGCGACATGTTGCCGATGGTGGCGCGGTTCGCGAGCGGCACCTGGGCCACGCCCTCGCCGTAGAACTCGACGAACTTGCCGACCACGCCGTGCTGGCGCAGCATCTGCGTGATCGTGAGCACGACGTCGGTCGCGGTCACGCCGGCCGGGATCGAGCCGTTCAGCTTGAAGCCCACGACGCGCGGGATGAGCATCGAGACGGGCTGGCCCAGCATCGCCGCCTCGGCCTCGATGCCGCCGACGCCCCAGCCCAGCACGCCCAGGCCGTTGACCATGGTGGTGTGCGAGTCGGTGCCGACGCAGGTGTCGGGGTAGGCCCGCAGGGCGCCGTCGACCTCGCGGGTCATGACCGTGCGGGCCAGGTACTCGATGTTGACCTGGTGCACGATGCCGGTGCCCGGCGGGACGACCTTGAAGTCGTCGAACGCCGTCTGGCCCCAGCGCAGGAACTGGTAGCGCTCGTGGTTGCGCTGGTACTCGAACTCGACGTTGCGCGCGAAGGCGTCGGCGCGGCCGGCGACGTCGATCTGCACGGAGTGGTCGATGACCATCTCGGCGGGGGCCAGCGGGTTGATCCGCGTCGCGTCGCCGCCGAGGGCCGCGACGGCCTCACGCATGGTGGCGAGGTCCACGACACAGGGCACACCGGTGAAGTCCTGCATGATCACGCGCGCCGGCGTGAACTGGATCTCGGTGTCGGGCTGCGCGTCCGGGTCCCAGGACGCGAGGGCGCGCACGTGGTCGGCGGTGATGTTCGCGCCGTCCTCGGTGCGCAGGAGGTTCTCGGCGAGGATCTTCAGGGAGTACGGGAGACGCTCGGTCCCCTCGACCGCGCTGAGCCGGAAGATCTCGTAGGACTTGCCGGAGACCTCCAGCGTTCCCTTTGATCCGAACGTGTCCACGGTGCTCACTCGGGCTCCTTCTGCGGGGCTGACGGTGCGTCGGCTCTCACAGGCGCGGTCGTCGCGCGAAGGAGCCGCCGCATGGGTTCCAGGGGGCTTCACCCAGCCTAGGCCGGGCTGCTCGGCCCAGCATAACGCACTTATCTTGACGTCAAGATATCTGCCGGCCGGGCACCCGTCTGCGGCTGGCCGGCCCGCAGGGTCGCCAGCACCCGCTCCGCGATCCGCGCGTTGCCCGTGTCGGTCGTGTGGACGCCGTCGGCGTGCACCAGGCCGCCCTGGACGATGTTGGGGTCCAGGAGCGAGACGTACGTCGCCTCGTTCGCGGCCGCGGCGGCGCGCACCGCGCTGTCCAGGGCACGCGCCTCCAGGCCGATCGCCCGCGGAGTCGAGGGTCCGACCGCCACGATCTCGGCGTCCGGGAACCGCAGCGCGGCCAGGGCGTACGTGTCCGCCACCGCGTCGAAGACCCGTGCCGGGTCCCTCCGCATCGCCTTGAAGTCGTTCTGCCCACCGGCGATCACCACGATGTCCACGCTGCCCGGGGGCACCGACCGGAGCTGGGTGGGGTAGTTGTCGCGCTTCGAGTTCCCCTTGACGAACCCGGTGCCGCCGACGGCCACGTTGAGTTCCTGCCAGCCCATCTCCTCGGCCACGCGGGTGCTCCACCGCAGCTCGGGCGACGTCGCACCCTGCCCGACGGTGTAGGAGTCGCCGACGAAGAGGGCCAGCGGCTCCTTCTCGACCACCGGCGACGGCGAGGGCGACTGAGCCCAGACCGACGGCGCGCCCCGCGGTGCGGGCGCCCAGCCCGTACCGCCGACGGCGATGCCGCCGGCCCCGAGGACCATGCCGACCAGCACCGCCACCGCGAACGCCGCCACCACCGACACGGCGATCCCGCCGCCCACGAACCACCGCTTCACGATGCGCATCCTATGCGCTCCGACCTGGCAGTTTTCCCCATCGTTCCGTCAGTCCCGACGGTCCAGCACCGCGACCGCCTCGACATGGTGCGTGTGCGGGAACAGGTCGAACCCGCGCACTCCCGAGAGCGCGTAACCGTGTCCGGCGAGGTATCCGACGTCCCGCGCGAGCGCCGCCGGGTCGCACGCGACGTACACGACGCGGCGCGGGGCGCGGGCGGCGATCGCGTCGACCACCGCTCGGCCGGCACCCGACCGCGGCGGGTCCAGCACCACGACGTCGGCCGCCGGCGCGGTGCTGTCCTCCCCCCGCCCTCCCTCCATCACCCGCTCGACGGCGCCCACCTCGAGCGACACCTGCTCGTACGCGTGCGCGTTGCGACGGGCGTCCTTGGCCGCCTGCGCGTCGCCCTCGACGGCCACGACCCGGCCCGACGGCCCGACGGCCTCGGCGAGCGGCAGCGTGAACAGCCCGGCGCCGGAGTACAGGTCGAGGACGGTCGCCCCGGCGAGGTCGCCGGCCGTCGCGCCGGACGCGTCCAGCACGGCGCGCGTCAGCACGGACGGCGCCTCGCGGTGCACCTGCCAGAACCCGCCGGCCGCCACGCGGAAGCGGTGCGCACCCCACGGCCCGGCCACGAACTCGCTCACGGAGCGGCGGGCGTTCGGCCGGGTGTCGGGCTTGCCACGACGCCAGGGCTCGCCGTCGACCAGCAGCACCGGCTCGCCCTCGGACGGCGCCACCAGCTTGAGCTGCGCGCCCGGCGTCCAGATGCGCGTGAAGACGTCCTCGGCCACGGCGAAGTCCATGAGCTCCGCGGTGGCGAGCGGCATCTTCTTCAGCGCGATGACGCGGTGCCCGCGGTGTGCGCGCTGGCCGGCGTGCCCGTCGGCGTCGGCCACGAGCTCGATCCGGGTGCGGTAGTGCAGGCCGCGGCGCTCGTCGTCGCCGGGCGCCGCCTCGACGGTGACCTCGCTCGCCAGCCACTCGGGATCGATGCGGGCCAGACGCTGGAGCTGCTCGACGAGCACCGTCTTCTTCCAGTGCCGCTGCGCCGGCATGGCGACGTGCGACAGCTCGCCGCCGCCCGCCCCGTCAGGCCCGGCGGCGGGCCAGGCGGGCTCCACCCGGTCGGGCGACGCCTCGAGCACCTCGACGGCGTCGGCGCGCCAGAAGCTCGGGCCGCCCTCGGTGACGCGGGCACGGACGCGTTCGCCGGGCAGGGTGTGCCGCACGAAGACGACGCGGCCGTCCAGGCGGGCCACGCAGTGGCCGCCGTGCGCGACGGGGCCGACCTCCAGCTCGACCTCCGTCCCCACCTCGGGGGCGGGGACGTCGCTCACGCGGCGGCCGCGGTCCGGGCGCGGGGAGCGCTGCGGACGACGGCGCGGGCGGGCGCCCGACTCGGGGTTGGCAGGCGCGGAACGACGGTCGGGGTTGCGGGGCATGCCTCCAGTATCCCCTGGTTACATCCGCCTGCCGTGCATGAAGGTGTCGTCCTCGAGGCCGGTGTGGCCGCGCGACGAGGCGAGCTGCCACGGCACCGACGCCACGACGACGCCCGGCGTGAACAGCAGGCTGCCCTTGAGCCGCAGCGCCGACTGGTTGTGCAGGAGCTGCTCCCACCAGCGGCCCACCACGTACTCGGGGATGTAGACGATCACCAGGTCGCGCGGCGACTCACGGCGCACGGACCGCACGTACTTGATCACGGGCCTGGTGATCTCGCGGTACGGCGAGTCGAGGATCCGCAGCGGGACCGGCAGGTCGAGGGCCTCCCACTCGGCGACGAGCCCGTCGATGTCCTCCCGGTCGACGCCGACGGTGACCGCCTCGATCACGTTGGGCCGCGCGGCACGTGCGTACGCCAGCGCCCGCATGGTCGGCTTGTGCACCTTGGAGACCAGCACCACGGCATGCACCCGGCTGGGCAGCGCGCGGGCCGCCGAGACGTCGTCGAGCGCGAGCTCGTCGCGCACGCGGTCGTAGTGCCTGCGGATCCCCCGCATGAGGACGAACAGGATGCCCATGGCCAGCAGCGTGATCCAGGCGCCGTGGGTGAACTTGGTGATCAGCACGATGACCAGGACCGTGCCGGTCAGCCCGAAGCCCACACCGTTGACCAGCCGCGAGCGCTTCATCCGGCTGCGCACCACGGGGTTCGGCTCGGTCCGCAGCTCCCGGGTCCAGTGCCGCAGCATGCCGAGCTGGGACAGCGTGAACGACACGAACACGCCGACGATGTAGAGCTGGATGAGGCGTGTGGCCTCGGCGTCGAAGACGACGATCAGGACGATCGCGGCGACCGCGAGCGCCACGATGCCGTTCGAGAACGCGAGGCGGTCGCCGCGGGTGTGGAGCTGGCGGGGCAGGTAGCCGTCGCGCGCGAGGATCGAGCCGAGCACGGGGAACCCGTTGAAGGCGGTGTTCGCCGCGAGCACCAGGATCAGGCCCGTGACCGCCGAGACCGCGTAGAAGGCTGGCGAGAAGCCGGAGAACACCGCCTCGGCGAGCTGTCCGATCACGGGGATCTGCACGTAGTGGGACGAGACGGCCGCACCGTTCAGCGTGAGCTGCTCGTGCGGGTCCTCGGCGAACTTGACCCCGGTCGCCTGGGCGAGCAGGAGGATCGAGATGATCATGGTCGAGGAGATGCTGCCGAGCAGCAGCAGGGTGGTCGCGGCGTTGCGCGACTTCGGCTTGCGGAACGACGGCACACCGTTGCTGATGGCCTCGACGCCGGTCAGGGCCGCGCAGCCGGACGCGAACGCGCGGGCCAGGAGGAACGCGCCGGCGACGCCGACGAGGCCCTGGTCGAACGCGGCCTCGCCGGTGAGCTCGAACTCCGCGCTCCGGGCCTGCGGCAGGTCGCCGGCGAAGAAGCGGAACGCGCCGGTGACGATCAGGGCCCCGACGATCGCCATGTAGCAGTAGACGGGGATCGCGAACGCGGTGCCCGACTCCTTGACCCCACGCAGGTTGATCAGGGTGAGCAGCACGACGACGATCACCGCGGCGGTCGCCTCGTGCCCGCGCAGGGCGGGGATGGCCGCTGACGCGTACTGGGCCGCCGACGAGATGGACACCGCGACGGTGAGCACGTAGTCGACGAGCAGCGCCGACGCCACGCCGACGCCCGCCTTCGGGCCCAGGTTGACGGTCGCGACCTCGTAGTCGCCACCGCCCGACGGGTACGCGTGCACGTTCTGCCGGTAGGACGCGACGACGATGAGCAGCACGACGACGACCACGAGACCCACCCATGGCGAGAACGCGACCGCGGCGATACCGGCGAGGGAGAGGGTCAGGAGGATCTCGTCCGGCGCGTACGCGACCGACGACAGGGCGTCCGACGCGAATACCGGGAGGGCGATCCGCTTGGGCAGCAGCGTGTGCCCGAGGCTCTCGCTGCGCATGGGGCGGCCGACCAGAAGTCGTTTGGCCGCATCGACGATGTCCGACACGTTGGAAGACTCTATGCCTGCCGGTAGCCGGTGGCGCACCAAAAGCCCGGACGGCGCGGTAGCGTTCCATCCGTGCACTTCGTGATCATGGGCTGCGGCCGTGTGGGTTCCAGCCTCGCCCAGGAGATCGAGGGCCGCGGACACTCCGTAGCCGTCATCGATCAGAACCCCGACGCGTTCCGGCGTCTTCCCGCGGACTTCTCGGGCAAGAAGGTGACCGGCGTGGGCTTCGACCGGGACACGCTCGTCCAGGCGGGGATCGAGGACACGTACGCGTTCGCCGCGGTGTCCGACGGCGACAACTCCAACATCCTGTCCGCCCGGGTGGTGCGCGAGACCTACGGCGTCGACAACGTCGTCGCCCGCATCTATGACCCGCACCGCGCGGAGATCTACCAGCGCCTGGGCATCCCGACCGTCGCCACCGTGCGCTGGACCGCGGACCAGGTGCTGCGCCGCATGCTGCCCATGGGCGCGACGGACGAGTACCTCGACCCCTCCGGCACCGTCCGCCTCGCGCAGATCGACTACCACCGGCGCTGGGTCGGCCGGCCGGTCCTCCACATCGAGGCCGCGACGGGCGCGCGTGTCGCGTTCGTCACCCGGTACACCTCGGCGGTGCTGCCGACCCCCGACATAGTGCTCCAGGAGAACGACGTGCTGCACGTGCTCATGACGGCGGACAGCTCCGCCGACGTCGAGCGGATCCTCACCGCCGCGCCGCCCGCCGAGGAGGACTGATGCGCGTCGTCATCGCAGGGGCCGGGTCCGTCGGCCGGTCGATCGCCCGTGAGCTGCTGAGCCACGACCACGAGGTCACGCTCATCGACAAGAACGCCTCGGCCATGCGGGTCTCGCAGGTGCCGGAGGCGGAGTGGGTGCTCGCCGACGCGTGCGAGCTCCCGGCGCTGGAGGCCTCCGAGCTGGAGCAGGCCGACGTCGTCGTCGGCGCCACCGGCGACGACAAGGTCAACCTCGTCTTCTCGCTGCTCGGCAAGACGGAGTTCGGCGTGCCGCGCACCGTCGCGCGCGTGAACAACCCGAAGAACGAGTGGATGTTCGACCAGTCGTGGGGCGTCGACGTCGCCGTCTCGACACCGCGCATCATGACGGCGATGGTGGAGGAGGCCGTCGCGGTGGGCGACCTCGTGAAGATCTTCAGCTTCAGCCAGTCGCGCGCCGACATCCTCGAGCTCACGCTGCCCGCCGACTCCCGCGTCGCGGGGACGCGCGTGGGCCGGGTCGTGTGGCCGGCCGACGTCACGCTCGCGACCATCGTGCGCGACGGGCGTCCGCTGGCGCCGAGCCCTGACGACACGCTGGAGGCCGGCGACGAGCTGCTGCTGGTCGCCGGCACGGACGCCGACACGGACGCCCTCCAGAAGCTCCTGGTGCCGAAGGGCTGACTCAGGGTTCACAAGGACGTAGGCGGCCGTAACCCCGGGGGT
>NZ_JBHXBG010000218.1:0-8475 GCF_042726755.1 Promicromonospora sp. NPDC060271
ACCACACGTGGCGGCGGGCTCGCGCCGTTCTCTCGCCACGTCCCCGTCCGGGCCTTACTTGTGTCCGGCTACATTCACCCCTTACGGTAGACGTACTAGTTCGTCTACATGGCGGTGCTGCACGCGCACCGGTCCCGAGAAGGAGCACAACATGGCTGACAGCGTCTACACAGCGGTCGCGACGTCCACCGGAGAAGGCCGCCGCGGAGGCCAGGTCGTGTCCGACGACGGCGTGCTGGACCTGGCCCTGGCCGTCCCGACCGAGATGGGTGGCCCGGGCGGTGGCACCAACCCGGAGCAGCTCTTCGCGGCCGGCTGGGCGGCGTGCTTCCACAGCGCGCTCAAGGCCGTCGCCGCCGCGCACAAGGTGCAGATCAACGACTCCGCGGTGATCGCAGAGGTCGGCATCGCACCGCTGGAGGGCGGCGGCTACGGCCTGAGCGCCGCGCTGCACGTCGAGGTCGCCGGGGTGGACCAGGAGACCGCCGACAAGCTCGTCGAGGGCGCGCACGCCATGTGCCCGTACTCGAACGCCACGCGCGGCAACATCCCGGTGACGGTCGACACCACGATCGCCTGAGCCGAAGCGGAACCGCAGGCTCAGGCGACAGCGGACAGCGCCTGAGCTCGACGAGAGCGTCAGTGTCAGAGGCTCAGGTCACCATGGTGACCTGAGCCTCTGACACGTCCGACCTCGTCGAGAAGGAATCGCATGCCGTTCGCCGACCAGCTCATCAGTGACCGCACGGCCACCACCCTCACCGAGGCCGTGGCCGCGGCGGCACCGGGCGCCGCCCTGCACGCGCTGCCCGCGGCGGCCGGCCGGCTCGACGAGCTCTCGCTCCGCGAGCGGGCGGACCTCCTGCGCGACGCACTGCTGGCCGACCTACCGGGTGGGTACGCCGACCTCGCCCGCGTGGTCCGCGCCGCACGTGACGGCGCGACGCCGTTCACCGGCTGGCTGATCTGGCCCGTCACGAGCGCCGTTGCGGCACGGGCCGTCGAGGAGGGGACGGACGCCGCCTTCGACGACGCGATGGCTCTCCTGGCCGAGCTCACCGGGCGCCTCACCGCGGAGTTCGCGGTGCGCACCCTCCTGCGCCACGACCTGGACCGCGCCCTCGACATCGCCGCGGACTGGACCCGGTCGGACGACGTCGACGTGCGCAGGCTGGCCAGCGAGGGCACGCGCCCGTACCTGCCCTGGGCGGTGCGCGTGCCGGAGCTGCTCGTGCGCCCCGGGGCGACGGTCCCCGTCCTCGACGCCCTGTACCGGGACGAGAGCGACTACGTGCGCCGCTCCGTCGCCAACCACCTCAACGACCTCAGCCGTGACCATCCAGAGCTGGTGGTCGCCACGGCCGGGCGCTGGCTCGCCGAACCTGTCGCGACGACCCATGGCGTCGTCCGGCATGCGCTCCGCACGCTGGTCAAGCGCGGACATCCGGGCGCCCTCGGGCT
Source organism: Promicromonospora sp. NPDC060271 (assembly GCF_042726755.1). Classification (NCBI taxonomy): domain Bacteria; kingdom Bacillati; phylum Actinomycetota; class Actinomycetes; order Micrococcales; family Promicromonosporaceae; genus Promicromonospora; species Promicromonospora sp. NPDC060271. The sequence continues at coordinate 1,462 of NZ_JBHXBG010000218.1, forward strand.
GCTCGGGTTCGGCCCCGCCGCGCTCGAGATCGACGGTCCGGTGCTCGACGGCGACCGCGTGCCGTTCGGCGGCACGCTCCGGTTCACGGCGGAGGTCCGCAACGTCGGCGCCGAGGAGGCCCGACTGGCCATCGACTACGTCGTCCACCATCACAAGGCCAACGGCTCCCGGACCGCTAAGACGTTCAAGCTGACCACCCGGACCCTCGCCCCCGGCGAGCAGGTACGGCTCAGCCGGGAGCACACGTTCCGGCCGATCACCACCCGCCGCTACTACCCGGGGCCGCACGCCGTCGCGCTCCAGGTCAACGGCGTCGCCACCGAGCCGGCCTCGTTCGAGCTGGACCGGCCGGCCGACGTCTGACCGGCGGCGCGAGGAGGGTCCGCGGCTACCGTCAGCCCAGCGAGGTCCGGACGATCCCGGTGACCACGTCGGCGAGGTCCCGCGGGATCGGTCTGCCGCCGCTCAGGTACCGTCGCACGGCGGCATAGGGCAGGTCGACGACGACGAGGAGGAGCTCGGTCGTCGTCACCGACGTCGTGGCGCGGACCCGGCGGGTCAGGCCTCGGATCGCCTCGTTCCAGCGCATGCTCTCCGCGACCTCGGTCTCACGAGCCGCCTCGGGCCAGGCTTCCGGTTCGAACCGTGAGCGGCCCGCGAGCAGCACGTGCGCCTGCGCCGGCTCCGCCTGGCACCACCGCACGGTGTAGGCGGCGAGCGCCGCGGCCGCCTCGACCGGGTCCCCTTCGAACAGGGGGTAAGCGTCGCTGTGGTAGCTCGCTATCGCACGGTTCCAGAGGGCGGCCAGCAGCGCCGGCCGGTCGGGGAACCGGTAGTAGAGCGAGCCGCTCGGCACGCCGGCCTCGCGGATGACCGCCGCCATCGTGACCTTCGCCGGCCCGTCCGCACCGAGGATCCGGCCTGCCGCGTCGAGGATCGCCGAGGTGTCGTGGGTCGCGCGAGGCATGCGTTGACCGTACTCCAGCGTGTCGTTAGAGTCCTCGCTCTAGAGACTTCTCTCTACAAATGCTCCGGAGGAGACCATGCCCCTGACCGCTGACGAGGTCTACGCGGCGGCGCCGTTCGTCAGGACGCTCGGTGTCGAGCTCGACCAGATCACGCCGGAGGCCGTCGTGGGGCGGCTGCCGTTCACGCACAGCCTGTCGACGGTAGGGGGTGGGCTCCACGGCGGGGCGCTGATGGGGCTTGCCGACGGCACAGCCGCCGTCTGCGCCGCCGCGAACGGAGAGCCAGGGGCGCTGCCCGCGACCGTCGACTCCACCACCCACTTCCTGCGCCCCGTGGTGGGCCAGGCCATCGCGACGGCCTCCCCGATCAGGTCGAGCGGGCGCCAGGTGCTCGTCGAGGTGCGGGTGACCGACGAGGCCGGCGCGCTGTGCGTGCACGTGCTCCAGACGGTGCGCCTGGTCCACGCGGGAACGTAGCCGGGCGGGAACGTGGCCGGGCAGCGCCCGCGGTCCGGGCGGCGTCCGGACCCTGTCCTCCCCGATCCCCCGTGCACTAGCGTTTCCCGCAGGGCGCATGGACTGACATGCCCTTCGGGGGGAGAGACGACAGGTGCAGAGCGGGCAGATCATCGGCGACCGCTACCGGCTCGAGGAACGCCTCGGCTCCGGCGGCCACGGCGAGGTATGGCGGGCCGCCGACCTCCGGCTGCACGAACGGCCGGTGGCGCTCAAGCGCACGCGGTACGAGGGCGACGACGACGGCGCCGACCGGGTCCGCCGCGAGGCGAAGACCCTCTCCCGGATCAACCACCCGCACGTGGTCGCCGTGCACGACGTGGTCGACGACGGCGGCGAGGTCTGGGTGGTCATGGAGTACGTGGCCGGCCGGCCGCTCTCCAAGATCGGGCGGGTGACCGTCGAGGAGGCCGCGCGCTACGGCGCCCAGCTCGCCGGCGGCCTGGAGGCGGTCCACGCCCACCGGATCCTGCACCGTGACATCAAGCCCGCGAACGTCCTGGTGACCGACGACGGCTTCACGAAGCTCGCCGACTTCGGCATCTCCCGCGCGCTGCACAACGACGAGACGGTCACCGCGACGGGCGCCCTCACCGGCACCCCGGGCTACCTGGCGCCAGAGGTGGCCAAGGGCGAGCGGTTCACCGAGGCGTCCGACGTCTGGTCGCTCGGCGCGACCCTCTACCACGCGCTCGAGGGCACCACACCGTTCGGCGACGACAACGCGCACGCCCTGCTGTGGAAGACGGTCTCCCAGGAGGTCAGGCCGCCGACGAGGGCCGGAAGGCTGGCGCCCGTCATGCTGCGGATGCTGGCCCGGAAGCCCGGCGACCGGCCGCGGCTCCGGGCGGCACGGCAGGAGCTGGCGCTCCTGGCCGGCGACCCGACGGCGGGCGTCGGACCGGGGCCTGCCGGAGCGCCACGACGCCCGCGGTGGCTCCTCGCGGCGGTCGCCGCCGCCGTCGTGCTGGTCGCCGCGGTCTCCGCCGCGGTCTGGGTCGCCGTGGACCGCGGCGACACGCCCGTGGCGGGGGCCGGCACGGGCAGCGGGAACGGCGCGGGCGGCGGCGACGGCGCGGCCGGCCCCGACCGGGAGCGCGCGGCCGTGGAGAATACCGGCATCGTCGGCGACCCGGCGACGGCGGACCCGTGCGCTCTCCTCGACGTCGAGGCGCTCGGCGCGTTCGGCGAGACCCGGATCCGTACCGACAACGGCGACCTCAACAGCTGCGACGTCGTCATGACGAGGGACGACGGGGCGCTGGTCGTGGCCAGCCTGACGATCTGGCACAACGGCGAGGAGCCCGCCGAGCCGAACCGGCAGGTCGGCAGGATCACCGTGGTGAACGACGAGTACGAGCTGCCCGACGAGTGCAGCCGCGAGCTCTACCTGCCCGGCGGCGACTACAACATCTCGCTGGACGTGTGGCAGGAGACGTGGAACGAGCCGCAGGGGACGGGCGAGGTCGACAACCTCTGCGAGATCGCCGACGCGACCCTCGACCACACGACCACCGTGCTCAACGAGGGGCAGATCCCCCGCCGCGCACAGGAACCCGCCACGGGCTCGCTCTACACGCAGAGCGCCTGCGACCTGCTGGCCGGCGAACCCCTCGAACGCCTGCCCGGTGTCGACGCCGCCCGTCCCGTCGTCGGGTTCGCCGAGTGGGACTGCCAGTGGGAGGTCGCCGACGGCAAGGAGCTGCGGGTGCTGTTCCAGCACAGCGACCCGCTCTCGGCGGACAGCGGCGAGCGCTTCGTCCGCAGCGGGCACGAGGTGTTCGACGAGGGCGACTCGTGGTCGGAGGACTCGTGCCTGGTCTCCATCGTCAACCGTGTGGCGGTCAGCAGGGACGGTGACGGCGACATCGTCGCGGAGCTGGTCCGCATCCACCTCGAGGCGGGCGGCGACGAGCCGGTCGACGAGCTCTGCGCCCTCGCCCTGGACATCGCCGAGCCGGTCGCGGCAGCGCTGCCCGCCGTGTCCTGACCGGGCGCCGGGAGGGGTCCCCGGGACGGCATGTCAGGCTCGCGGTGGAAACACCTGGAGGTCGCCTTGACGGACATACCGCAGACGGAGGGCACCGAGCCGCTCTCCCCGAACCACGCGAGCCTGGCGTTCGGCGTGCCGACGTCCGAGCCGAACACCATCTACGCCCTCTCCGTGTCGGGCGGCGTCCGGCTCGGTGCCAGGGAGGAGCGGACCGTCGTGTTCGGCCGCAACCGCCCGGAGGTGCACGTCTGCGTCGGCGAGGACGACCTGCGGATCAGCCGCAACCAGGGTTCCGTCACGTTCCGGGGTGGCCGGTGGTGGCTCAGCAACACCGGGCACCGCGCGCTCCAGCTGCCCCGTTCGATGACGCTGTTCCCCGAGGACGACCCCTATCCGGTCGAGGCCGGGTACACGCCGGTGTTCGTCAACGGCACGGCGCGGCGCCGGCACCTGCTCGAGCTGTACGTCGCGGACCAGGACGGGCGCCTGCCGCGGCCGGCGCCCGACGCGGCGACGCTGCGCGACAAGCCGTGGAAGCTCCGCGCCGACGAGCGGCTGGCCCTCGTCTCGCTCGCGCAGAAGTACCTGCTCCACGAGGCCTACCCGCAGCCGTGCACCTGGCAGCAGGTCGCCACCGACCTCGGTGCCCTGCTGCCCGACGAGCAGTGGAGCGGCAAGCGCGTGGAGCACCTCGTGTCCGGCGTCCGACGGCGGCTCTCGCGTGCCGGCGTGCCAGGGCTGACGCGCGAGGAGGTCGGTGAGCCCGTGGGCAACATGCTGAACCACAACCTGGTCACCGAGCTCCTGCAGACCCGCACCCTGGTGCCCCCGGACGTCCTGCTGCTCGACGACGCCTGACGGCCTCGGCCGACGACAGGCGTCAGCCGAACGTCATCGTGTAGACCTGCACGCCCTCCGGCACCTCGAGGTCCACCAGCCCCTCGGTCGGTCCGTCGCCCTCGAGCACCGGGTAGAGCCTCGGGCTGCCCGAGACGTCGATGCTCGTGCTGGTCGAGCGCCCGCCGGTGGTCACCGTCGACCCGACGGTCCCTTCCCCGCCGAGGACCACGAAGACGTCGGCCGACCGGTACGCGAGGCGCACCCGTGCGTCGTCGGACACCGCACGCGCGCCCTGGAAGTCGACCTCCCAGGTCCCGCCGAGCGAGAAGGTGTCCTGCCGCTGCTCGCCGGCGAGCGTGAACTCCTGGCGGCCCGCCGCGTACCCGGGCTCGCCGGAATAGTTGATGACGCGCTTGATGGAGAAGTAGGTCTCGGGTGTGATGTCGTCGAGCGGCGTCGCGTCCTGGACCGTCGTGGGCTCCGGCAGGTCGACGCCAGGGTCTGCGTCCGCCAGGAGCTCGCGGATCAGCTTCTCCGTGTTCTCGTACCCGCCCTCGCCGAGCCGGATGTGCCGCACGGTGCCTTCGGCGTCGATCAGGTACTGCGCCGGCCAGTAGCGGTTCCGGTAGGCGGTCCAGGTCGCATAGGAGTTGTCCTGCGCGATCGGGTAGGTCACGCCGAGGTCCTTCGCCCCCTGGATCACGTTGCGCGTCTCGCGCTCGAACGCGAACTCGGGGGTGTGCACCCCGATCACCTCGAAGCCGTCGCCGACGTCGGCGTACCTGTCGTACCAGGCGTTCAGGTGCGGGATGGACCGCTGGCAGTTGATGCAGGAGTAGGTCCAGAAGTCGACCAGCACGACCTGGCCGCGCAGGGCCTCCAGCCGGAGCGCCTCCCCGTCCGGCGTGTTGAGCCACTGGTCGATGCCGCGGATCTCCGGCGCCGTGCCGCAGTCCTCCAGGACCGGCGCCCCGTTCGAGCAGTTGGACAGCTCACGGTTCTCGTCCGTCACGAGGCCGCCGAGGTCGAGCGCCTCGCGCACGGTCTCCGAGGAGTCGATACGCTGCTGCAAGGCCCCCGTGTAGTCGGGGAGCAGCCGCTGGATCGTGGCGGGCACGTCGAAGGCGAGGGCGACGGCCAGCAGGATGACGACCACGCCGCCGCCGGTGCGGATCGCCGCCGTGTGGCGCTGGAAGGCCTGCACCCGCTCGGCGATCCGGCGTCCGGCGAGCGCGAAGACCAGGAGCGGGATCGCGGCGCCGACGGCGAACGACACGGTGAGCGCCACCGTCTCGACCCCGATGTTGCCCGTCGCGCCGGCGACCGTGATCGCGGCGAGCACCGGCCCGGCGCACGGCACGTAGAGCACGCCGAGGCCGAGACCCAGGACGAACGCCCCCCGGTCCTGCCGCGCGGCGCCGCGCTTGGCGCCGAAGGCGGCGATGCGCTGGAAGGGTCGTTCGAGGATCGTCTCGAACCGGGGCACGATCATGCCGAGGCCCAGCAGGACGAGCAGGGTGATGCCGGCCCAGCGCAGCAGGTCCTGCGGCAGGCCAAGCACCGAGAGCAGCAGGGAGCCGAGCAGCGTGAAGACGCTGAAGCTCAGGACGAGCCCTGCGATGACCAGGTAGGGGCGCAGGGAGCGCCGAGCGCCCTCCGCGCCCCGTGTCCGCGCACCCTGCACCCCGCCCGCGAAGAAGATCACGGGCAGCATCGGCAGGATGCACGGCGATATTCCGGTGATGAGGCCTCCCAGGAGGCCGATGACGATGAGGGTTCCCATGTGGCGGGTTCGGTACGCCGGCGGTTCCGGATGGGTCGGGCAGGGATCCGGGACCGCCCGGAGAGCTCGTGCACATCCGGTCCCATCCGGTCGGCGGCCGGCTCCGAACCACGGGCAAGACGCTCCGTGAGAACGCGGAGCGACGCCACACCGAGGAGAGACCGATGAACGTTCGTACCCGTAAGTCCTACGCGGCAGTCGGCATCACGGCCATCGCCCTGCTGGGCCTCACGGCCTGCTCCGGTTCGCAGGACGGGGCGTCCGGCGGGAGCGAGACGACGGCGAGCGAGGAGACCGCTGCGCCCGAGGAGGAGCCGACGGACGAGATGACCGACGACATGGTCGACCCGGCCGCCAACCTCGTTGGCCCCGGCTGCGCGGCCTATGCCGAGCAGGTGCCCGACGGTCCCGGCTCGGTCACCGGCATGTCCACGGACCCGGTCGCCGTCGCCGCCTCCAACAACCCGCTGCTGAAGACCCTGGTGTCAGCGGTGAGCGGTGAGGTGAACCCCGACGTGAACCTCGTCGACACCCTGAACGGCGACGAGTTCACCGTGTTCGCCCCGGTCGACGACGCCTTCAAGGCGATCGACGCGGAGACGATGGACACCCTGTCCACGGACAGCGACCTGCTGACGCAGATCCTGACGTACCACGTGGTGCCCGGCCAGCTCACCCCCGACCAGGTCGTGGGCGAGCAGACAACCGTCCAGGGCGAGACCGTCGAGGTCACCGGCAGCGGTGACGAGCTCAAGGTGAACGACGCGAACGTGATCTGTGGTGGCGTGATGACCCAGAACGCGACCGTCTACCTCGTCGACGCGGTGCTCATGCCGAAGATGTGACCCTGCCGCCGAAGTAGGACCCTGGCGAGTTAGAACTGCAGCGAGGTAGAACCCGAGCCGGGTTCCAC
>NZ_JBHXBG010000219.1:0-8420 GCF_042726755.1 Promicromonospora sp. NPDC060271
GTCCGGGTCTCCCTGGTGTCGCCACGGAGACCCGGACAGGCGCTCTACTTCGGCGTCCTACCTTGGGTCAGTGGTTCGCCAGGTCGAGGACGTCCAGGACCCACGCGTGCTCGAACGCGATCTGCTCCCACGCCGAGTAGCGCCCCGAGACGCCGCCGTGCCCCGCCGACATCTCGATCTTCAGCATCGCCGGCGCACCCGCCGCCTGCAGCCGGGCCACCCACTTCGCCGGCTCCACGTACAGCACGCGGGTGTCGTTGAAGCTGGTGGTGGCGAGGATCCGGGGGTAGTGCGAGGCGTCGTCGGCCACGTTCTCGTACGGCGTGTACGAGCGCATGTAGGCGTACACCTCGGGGTCGTGCAGTGGGTCGCCCCACTCGTCCCACTCGGTGACCGTCAGGGGGAGCGTCGGGTCGAGCATCGACGTCAGCGCGTCCACGAACGGCACCCCGGCCAGCACTCCCGTGAACAGCTCGGGTGCCAGGTTGGCCGCCGCCCCGACGAGCAGCCCGCCAGCGCTGCCGCCGTCGGCCACCATGCGGTCGGACGCCGTCCAGCCGGTGCCGACGAGATGCCGGCCACAGGCCACGAAGTCGGTGAACGTGTTGAGCTTGGCCCTCAGCTTGCCGTCGTCGTACCAGGCGCGGCCCATCTCGCCGCCGCCTCGCACGTGGGCGATCGCGAAGACGACGCCGCGGTCGAGCAGGCTCAGGCGCGGGACCGAGAAGTACGGGTCGATCGAGGACTCGTACGCGCCGTACCCGTACAGGAGGAGGGGTGCTGGCTCGACGGGCGCGCCCGTTCCGCCGGTCGAGCCCCCCTCGGAGCCCGTCGAGTTCCCGAACCGCACCTTGTCCTTGCGCCAGACGAGGGAGATCGGGACGCGGGTCCCGTCCTGGGCCGTCGCCCACTCGCGGCGCTGGTCGTAGTCGCCGGGGTCGTAGCCGCCGAGGACCGGCTGCTGCTTGAGCAGGACGCGCTCGCCGGAGGCGACGTCGTACAGGTAGAGCGACTGCGGCGTGACGAACGACGTGTAGCCGACCTTGAGGTTGGGCTGCTCCCACACGCCGACGCCCGCGCCGACCGACTCCAGCGGCTGGCCGAACGAGATCTCCTGGAAGCTCCAGGTGGCCTGGGGCGTCGTGAGGTGGGGGGTCTCTACCGGCTCGGCCGGCTCGACCTGCGAGGTCTGCGCGGTGCCGGCCGGGTCGACCAGCGACAGGACCGCCGAGCGGGAGATCGCCCCGCGGCGGTAGTAGAGCACCAGGTAGCACTCGCTCGCGCTCACACCCTCCAGCCGCACGTCCGGGTCGTGTGCCACGACGACGGTCGCCGCCTCCGGCGTCACCGTCTCGCCGGGCGCGGGAACGGGTGAACTGACGAGCTCGAAGTTCAGCGCGTCCTTGTTGTGCAGGATCAGGAGGACGTCCCGGGTCTCGACCGGCTCGGCCGGCTCGGTCGGCGAGGGAGGCAGGTCCGACGAGGGCGGGTCGACGAGCGAGGGGGGCTCGGACAGCGAGGACGGCTCGACCATCGAGGCGGGCAGCACCGCGTGCTCCACCGTGTACTCCACGCCCTCGCGACGCGGCCACACCACGCGGAAGTCGCCGGTCGGGTTGTCGGACTCCAGCAGCCACGACTCGCTCGTCACCTTGGAGCCGAGCTCGATCTGGAGGTACTTCTTCGACCGGGAGAGCCCTACGCCCACCCAGTAGCGCTCGTCGGGCTCCTCGAAGACGAGCACGTCGTCGGACGACGGCGTGCCGAGCCGGTGCCGCCACACCCGCCACGGCCGCCAGGCGTCGTCGACGGTCAGGTAGAAGATGTGCTCGCCGTCGGGCGAGAACATGGCGCCCGGAGCGGTGTCCCGCACCTCGTCCGGGAGATCCTCGCCGGTCGCCAGGTCGCGGACGCGCAGCGTGTAGCGCTCGTCGCCCGCTGTGTCGGTGGCGTGGAGCAGCCGGGCGCCGTCGTCGGACACGTCCAGCGAGCCGAGCGCGAAGAAGTCGTGGCCCTCGGCCTGGACGTTCTGGTCCAGCAGCACCTGCTCGCCGGGCACCGGTTCACCGGGCTCGAGCACGCGGGGCGTCCAGTCGTCCGGCCCCGCGGCGCGGTAGCGCGCGTGGATCGGGTACTGCTGACCCTCGACCGTGCGGGCGTAGTACCACCAGTCACCGTCACGCGACGGGACGGAGAGGTCGGTCTCGAGGGTGCGGCCCTTGATCTCGTCGAACAGGGTCTGCCGCAGCGGCGCGAGGTGCTCCTGCTGGGCTAGCGTCCAGGCGTTCTGCGCCTCCAGGTGCGCGACGACGTCCGGGTCGTCCTTGCGGCGCAGCCACTCGTAGTCGTCGATGAAGGTGTCGCCGTGGAAGGTGCGCTCGATCGGGCGGCGCGCCGTCAGGGGGGACTCTGTGGTAGAGGGGGCGGTCTCTGGGTGAGTCAGGGCGTCGGACACTGCGCAAGCGTATCCGCGCCCGCATCGCTGAGTGCGGGATATTCGCCGTCCGGACAGGGCTGGAGGGGCGAATATCCCGCACTCAACGGGTCAGAGCCTCAGGTCGGTCCAGGTGAGGCGGTGGTCGCTGCTCGGGAACGGGTAGACGCCCGTCAGGCGGGACAGCGGGTCGGCGGCCACGGGCCAGAAGACGCCGGCGTCCCGGACGCGCAGGTCACGCGACGGCAGCACGTAGTCGACGCGCAGGTTGCCTGGCGCCGTGTCGGCGAAGTCGGCGGTGTCGAACGCCGGGTCGCCCCGGTGCGTGAGGTTGGCGCCGGCCTGGAGCGCGGCGGCCTCGGGTCCGCATGCCGACGTCGCCCGCGGGTCCGTGATCCGCGGGTGGCGCAGGAGCTGGTCGATCGCCGAGTCGACGGAGTCGCCGTCGACGGGGTCGGCGTTGTAGTCGCCGACGATCACGAACGACGAGCCGGGACGCAGCCCGCCGCGCCGGCCCTCGTCGTCGTACTGGTACCAGGAGCGCCAGCCGCCGCGCACGTAGTCGGCCCAGAACCGGATCTCGTCGTGGTTGCGCAGCCCGTTGCGGTCCTCGGCACCGTCGAACGACGGCGGGGTCGGGTGCGCGGCCAGCACGTGCACCGTCTCGTGGCCGACCCGCACCGGGACGTCCCAGTGGGACTTGCTCGACAGCGGCAGCACCGCGAGCTCCTCGGCCGAGTACCAGTCGGCGGGCGCGGCGGTGGCCGGGTCGTCCGGCAGGAGCGCGCCCGGCATGTCCTGCCACTTGAAGTCCTGGAACGTGCGCACGCGGTCGTGCTGGATGGGGTACTTGGACAGCACGAGCATGCCGTACTGCCCCGGGAACAGACCGAAGCCGAGCGCGTCGTCGCCCCCGCCGACCGTCCCGTTGTTGTTCAGGTCGAACCCGCTCGGGATGCCCGTGTTCGACGGCGCGACGAACGCGTACGGGTACTCCACGGGCTTGCCAGTGCCTTGCGGCACCTCGAGGTAGTTCTCGCGGAACAGGTCCGCCGCGGCATACGGGTCGGCGTCGCCCGAGTAGTCGAACTCGTTGAGCAGCACGACGTCGGGGTTCGCGTGCTGGATGACCTCCGCGACCGTCGCCGCCTGGACGTCGTCGCCGGTGGACAGGTCGGCGACGAGCTCACCCTCCGTCGCCCGGTTGAGCGACAGGTTGTAGGTGGCGGCGCGCAGGGTCCGGTGGCCGACGCCGGGGTGGCCGGCGCTGGTCCGGTCCGTGCCTGCCGTGGGCGCACCCACGGCGACCGTGCCTGCCGACGCTGTGCCTGCCGACGCGAGAAACGCTCCGGCCAGCAGGGCCGCTGCCGCGGCGGCGCTGGTCAGGCGCACGGGGGTACTGGCTCGCATGACTGCTCCTTCTTCGGGTGCCGTGCGGGTGGTCCGCGTCAGCCACCGTAGGGCCGAGTCGGTTCGACCGGGTGAACTGTGTATGAACAGCCCTGCACAGGGGGTTCCTGACGGTAGTTTTCCGGGGCGGCCGGTCGGCCGCGCGCCGACGGCGTTCGCCGTCGCGCAGCTTCTTGAGGAAGAGTCGATGAACCGAGCTTTCCGTTTCGCCGCCGCCACCGCCGCCGTGACCGTGTCCCTCACGATGCTCACTGGCTGCGGAGCGATCCTGGACGAGATCACGTCCGGCGGCGACGCCCCGCGCGACGAGCCCGGCGGCGAGATCACCGCCTCCGCCGAGGCGGACGCCTTCGAGATCCTGAAGGGCGACTGCATAGACCTGTTGGCGCTCGAGGGCTACGGCGACTCCGCCGAGGGCGACGAGTTCGAGGTCGAGTCGGTGCCGGTGGTGCCCTGCGCCGAGCCGCACACCGGTGAGGTCTACGCCGAGCTGATCATGGAGGGCGACGAGTTCCCGGGCGCCGAGGCCGTGACGAAAAAGTTCGACGAGTGGTGCTACGACGAGTTCGAGAAGTTCGTCGGCCTGTCCTACGACGAGTCGGTGTACGGGTACACGGGCTTCTTCCCGACCCAGGCGACCTGGGACGAGCTCGACGACCGCACCCTGCAGTGCGTGGTCAGCTCCGAGGAGCCGGTCACGGGCAGCCTCAAGGGCGTGGCGGAGTAGGGCGTAGCGGAGCAGGGCGCGGCGCGGCGGCGCGTCGCGCCGTCAGCCGCAGGTCCGTCGCGAGGACCACGATGGCGGCCAGCACGAACGCCGCCCCGACGAGGGGCACCGTGCTGACGCCGTCGGTCGCGACCACCCAGGCCCCTACCGCCGCCCCGCCGGCGATCCCGAGATTGAACACGGAGCTCGATATCGCGGCCGCCGACTCGGTGGAGCCGGGGGCGACCTGCAGCACCAGGAGCGACAGTGCGGGCGGGATCACGCTGAAGCCGACGCTGAACAGGGCAAGGCCGAGCAGGGCGAGCGCCGGTATGTGCCCCAGCCCCCAGAGGAGGACGAGCGCCCCCGTCAGCAGCCCGAGGCCGGCGAGCACCACCTGCCACGGCCACCTGTCGAGCACCTGGCCGATCACCACGGTGGTCACCACGCCGACGGCACCCTGCCCGAGCAGCAGCAGACTGAGGTACTGCTCGTGGAACCCCGCCGTCTCCAGCAGGAACTGCGTGACGAACGTGATCATCGTCAGTCCGCCCGTCACGAGCAGGCCCGTCGTGACCACCAGCAGCACGAAGCGCCGCATGCTGGGGTCGGTGCCGTGGGCGGTGCCGACCTGTTCCGTGCTGACGTCGGGCATCGCGGCCACCATCAGGACGCATACCACGAGGCTGACCACGGCGAACAGCAGGAAGGCGGTACGCCAGCTCGTCTGCTGGCCCACCCAGGTGCCGAGGGGGACGCCGAGCACCGGCCCGAGCGAGTTGCCGATCGTGAGGCGCGCGATCATCTTGCCGCGTACGGCCGGCGCGAACAGGCTCGCTGCCGCCGGGGTGACCGCGGCCCAGAACAGCGCCTGCCCCAGTCCGGTGAACATGCGCGCGGCCATCAGGTCCGCGTAGCCGACCGAGAACGCCGACCACAGCGAGCCGATGGCGCAGACGGCTGTGGTCGCACCCAGGACGTAGCGGCGCGGGAACCTGCGCGTGAGCCGCGAGAGCGGGAGCGAAGCGAGCACGACGACGGCGGCGTAGGCCGTGACCAGGAATCCGATCTCCGAGGTGCTGCGGCCCAGGTCGGCGGCGATGAGGGTGAGCAGGCCGCCCGGCAGGTTCTCCGCGGTGACGAACGTGAAGGCGCTCACGGAGAGCGCGACGAGCGCGATGATCGCGCGCCGCTGGTCCACGGGCGGTGCGGCGAAGCTCGCGGCGGCGACGGGTCTGCTCGAGGTCATGCTGTACTCCGGCTGCTTGGTGGGCGGTGGTGCACCCGGACGACGAACAGGCCCGGCGGACGGCGACCAACCTACGCGGCGTCGGACCGATTCGATGCACCAATATCAGACGTGGATCGTGAGCCATTCGTGTGTCCTGGGCAACATTGTCGTAATATTTCCCTGGTTTCCTCCTCCAGGGACAAAGGTGTCCCGCCGGTCCGGCGACCCGAATCACCTCCTCGTCCCGGACGCCGCAACTCTCCACGGAGGAAATATGAACCAACGCATCTGTGCCGTCGGCGCGGGAGCTGCCCTGCTGCTCTCCGCAGCCCTCGTACCGATCACCGCCTCGGCAGCACCCTCCGCCGAGGAGGTGCCGCCGCAGGCGGCGCCCGCGAAGGAGGACAACCGTCCTGACCCGCTCGCGGAGAAGCAGACCGAGAAGCGGCAGCGTGCGGTCGACCTGGTCGCCACAGGCGAGGCCAAGGTCGAGGTCCGCGGCAAGGGCGACCGTGCGTCGAAGGTCGTGGAGATCGCGCCGCGCGAGTACGTCGAGTACGGCGTCGAGGAGACCGCGCAGCTCTTCAGCATCCTCGTCGAGTTCGGTGACCAGGCCGACGAGCGCTACCCGGACGCCCCCGCGGGCCCGGTGCACAACGAGATCCCGGAGCCGGTGCGCAGCGACAACTCCACCTACTGGGAGCCCGACTTCTCCAGCGAGCACTACAAGGAGATGTTCTTCACCGGCCTGGAGGACCAGGGCGGCGAGTCGTTCGCGGGCATCTACGACGAGATGTCGTCCGGCCGGTTCGACCTGCAGGGCGACGTGTCCGACTGGGTCACCGTGCCGTACAGCACCGCGTCCTACGGCACCACCGAGTCCGGCGAGGACATGACCCGGTTCATCCAGGACACCGCTGACGCCTGGTACGAGCAGCAGGTCGCGGCGGGCAAGACCGCCGAGGAGATCGACGCCTACCTCAAGTCGTTCGACGTCTGGGACCGCTACGACCTGGACGGTGACGGCATCACGTCCGAGCCGGACGGCTACATCGACCACTTCCAGGCGATCCACGCCGGGGAGGGCGAGGAGGCCGGCGCGCCCGAGTCGGCGATCTGGTCGCACCGCTGGTCGGTGAACCAGGGCGGCTTCGGCACGGACGGCCCCGCCGACTACGCGAAGGTCGGCGGCATCAAGATCGGTGACTCCGACATCTGGATCCGCGACTACACCACGGAGCCCGAGAACGGTGGCCTCGGCGTGTTCGCGCACGAGTTCGGTCACGACCTCGGCCTGCCCGACTACTACGACACCGACGGCGGCGAGAACGGCACCGGCTTCTGGACCCTCATGAGCTCCGGTTCGTGGATGAGCCACGGCGACGGCACCATCGGCACGACGCCGAACCACATGGGCGCCACCGAGAAGCTGTTCCTGGGCTGGCTCGACTACGAGGTGGTGGAGCCGGGCGACACCGAGCGCGTGAAGCTCGGCCCGTCGTACCACGCCACGACGCGCGAGCAGGCGGCGATCGTCAACCTGCCCGACGGCGTCGCGCAGGAGGACCTGGGCGTCACGCCGGTCGACGGCAAGTTCGTCTACTCCGGCAAGGCCGACGACCTGAACAACACGATCACGTCGCCGTCGTTCACCGTGCCGGTGGATGGCTCGCTGGCCGCCAAGGTCCAGTACGCCATCGAGGCGGACTTCGACTACGCGTTCGCGGAGGTCTCCACCGACGGCGGCGCCTCGTGGGCGTCCCTGCCGACCAACCTCTCCACGGACGAGGACCCGAACGGGACCAACCCCGGTAACGGCATCACCGGAAGCTCGGACGGCGCCTGGGTCGACCTGACGGCTGACCTCGCGGAGTACGCGGGCGAGACGGCGTCGGTCCGGTTCCGCTACTCGACCGACGGCGGCACGACGGAGACCGGCTTCATGGTGGACGACGTCGCCGTGGGCACCGCGCTGACCGAGGACTTCGAGGACTCAGCGGACTGGACCGCCGAGGGTTTCCAGACGGTCGAGGCGGACGGGACCTACGAGGTCGAGTTCTCGCACTACTACGTCGCGGAGAACCGCGTGTACGGCGGGTACGACGAGACGCTGAAGGAAGGCCCGTACAACTACGGCTGGACCTTCTCCAACAGCAACCGGGTGGAGCACTACCCCTACCAGGACGGCCTGCTGATCTGGTACGTGAACAGCCGGTACAGCGACAACAACGTGTCGCAGCACCCTGGCCACGGTCAGGCGCTCCCGGTCGACGCGCGTCCGCAGGTGCTGAAGTGGTCGGACGGTACGATCGCCCGCCCCCGGATCCAGTCCTTCGACGCGACGTTCGGTCTGCAGCGGACCGACAAGCTCTCGCTGCACCGCGAGGTGTCGGAGACCGAGCTGACCCGCCTGGTCAAGGACAAGCAGGTTCCGGTGTGGACGTTCGACGACACCAACCCCAAGGCGTACTGGAAGAAGAGCAACCCGGGTAACTCGGTGATCGTCGGTGGCACCGGCACCACGATCAAGGTCCTCACGCAGGACACCAAAAGGGGCCACATGACCATCCAGGTCAACTGACAACCGGATCGCCGAAGTAGAGCGCCTGTCCGCGGACGGCAGGGCTTGAGCCCCGCGG
>NZ_JBHXBG010000220.1:0-8312 GCF_042726755.1 Promicromonospora sp. NPDC060271
GAGCCGCTGGCTGCCGACGAGCTGGTGGTGACCATCGCCTCGGGCGCGCGAGGTAGAGCGTGTGTCCGGACAGGCGCTCTACTTCGCGGGGCGGTCAGGTCCAGCGGCCCAGGCGGTCGCTCAGGAGGGCTGTCGCCACCGGGCCCGCCGTCGACGTGCGCAGGACGTGCGGGCCGAGGCGGGCGAGCACCGCACCCGCGTCGATCAGCAAGGCGACCTCGGCCTCCGAGATCCCGCCCTCGGGACCGACGACGAGAAGCACCTCGCCCGCTTCGGGCAGCGCTACCGCCGCCAGGCCCGTCTTCGCCTCCTCGTGCAGCACGGCAACGGTCCCGCCCGCCGCGACGACCGAGCGGGTCCTGGCCGCGAGCTGCTTGGTGCTCAGCGGCAGCTCGACGTCGGGTATGCGGCAGCGGCGGGCCTGCTTGGTCGCGGCCCGCACGGTGCTCACCCAGCGTGCCCGCGACTTCGCGGCCCGGTCGCCGCGCCAGACGACGACCGACCGCTCGGCCTGCCACGGGATGATGGCGTCCACGCCGACCTCGGTGGCGGCCTCGATGGCCATCTCGTCGCGGTCGCCCTTCGCGAGGGCCTGGACGAGCGTCACGACGACGGCGGGCGCCGGCTCGACGTCCACCTCCTCGACCCGGAGGTGCACCTCGGCCCCGGCCACCGACTCGACGACGGTCCGCAGGCGTACTCCCGCGCCGTCGACGACGTCGATCCGCTCCCCCGGGCCGCGCCGCTGGACGACGCCGGCGTGCCGGCCCTCGGCGCCGTCGAGCACGTAGACCGAGCCCGCGGCGTACCCGGAGAGCGGATGGGCGGTGGACGCCTCCGCGAGAAAGACTGGCGCGCTCATGGGTCGGCGGTCAGCGGCCGCTGAACTTGTCGCGCAGCCGCGAGAACACGCCGCCGTGCGCGGACGCGAGGCGCGACTCGGGCCGCTCCTCGCCGCGCAGGACCGCGAGCTGCTGCAGGAGCGCCGTCTGCTCCTCGTCCAGGGCCGTTGGCACCTGGACCTCGATGTGCACGTTGAGGTCGCCGCGCCCGGTCGAGTGCAGGTGCCCCACGCCGAGGCCCTTGAGGGTCATGACCTGGCCCGGCTGCGTACCCGGGCGCAGGTCGATCTCCTGGAGCCCGTCCAGGGTGTCGAGCTCGAGGACGGTGCCGAGCGCGGCCGCCGTCATCGGCACCTGGAGGGTGCAGTGCAGCTCGTCGCCGCGCCGCACGAACGTGTCGTGCGCGCGCTCGCGGATCTCGACGTACAGGTCGCCGGCGGGGCCACCACCGGGGCCCACCTCGCCCTGGGCGGAGAGCTTGATGCGCGTGCCGGTGTCGACGCCCGCCGGGACGTTCACGGAGACGGTGCGGCGCGAACGCACGCGGCCCTCGCCTGCGCAGTCGGTGCAGGGCTCCGGGATGACCGTGCCGAAGCCGCCGCAGGCGGAGCAGGGCTGGTTGGTCATGACCTGGCCGAGGAACGAGCGGGCGACCCGCTGCACGGAGCCGCGGCCGTGGCAGACGTCGCAGGTGCGCGCCGAGGTGCCCGGCCGCGCGCCGTCGCCGGCGCAGGTGTTGCACACCACGGCCGTGTCGACCTGGATCTCGCGCTTCGCGCCGAACACCGCCTCGGCGAGCTCGAGGTCCAGCCGCACGAGCGCGTCGTTGCCGCGCCGGGCGCGCGGGACCGGCCCGGTGGGCTGCCCGCCGCCGAAGAAGGTCTCGAAGATGTCCTGGAAACCGAACCCGGCGCCGAACCCGCCACCGGCGCCACCACCGGGCGCGGTCGGGTCGACACCCATGTCGTACTGCTGGCGCTTGTCCGGGTTGGACAGCACCTCGTAGGCACGCGCGACGTCCTTGAACCGGTCCTCGCCCACGTTGCCTGCCACGTCGGGGTGCAGCTCGCGGGCCAGCTTGCGGTATGCCTTCTTGATCTGCTCGGGCGAGGCGTCGCGCGGAACACCGAGAATCTCGTAGTAGTCGGTCACAGGTCTCTCTCTTGAGAACTTAGGTGAAGAAACGTGGGGTGAAGAGGTGAGTGGTCAGTTGGGCAGCACACGCGACAGGTAGCGCGCGACGGCGCGCACCGCGGCGATGGTGCCCGGGTAGTCCATACGGGTGGGGCCGATCGAGCTCAGGATCGCGACGGTGTCGCCGTCGGACGAGCCGTAGCCGGACGTGACCACCGAGGTCTCCGACAGGCCCGCCAGCCGGTTCTCGTGGCCGATGCTCACGGCAACGCCCGCGTCGTCGGTCATGTCGGTGAGGAGCCCGAGCAGGACCACCTGCTCCTCGAGGGCCTCGAGCACGGGACGCAGGCCCTGTTCGAACCGCATGCCGGAGCGCGCCAGGTTGGCCTGCCCCGTCAGCACTATGCGTTCCTCGCTCTCCTCCGCGAGCGCCGCGGTGACCACCTCGGCCACGGCCGTACCCAGCGCGCGGTGCTCGTCGGGCATCGCCTCGGTGACCCGCGCGAAGGCCGTGCCGATCTCGGTGAGCCGGTGGCCGGCGGCCGCGGCGTTGAAACGCGCGCGCAGCTCGCCGAGCGTCCCGTCGTCCATCCCGACGGGCGCGTCGAGGTAACGCTGCTCCACCCGTCCCGTGTCCGTGATGACGACGACGAGGAGCCGCCCCTCCACGGAGGGCACGAGCTCGAGGTGCCGCAGCCCGGAACGGCGCAGCGACGGGTACTGCACGACGGCGACCTGGCCGGTGAGCTGCGCGATGAGGCGCCCGGCGCGAGCCACCACGTCGTCGAGGTCGACCGCCTCGGACAGGAACGTCTCGATGGCGCGCTTCTGGGGCACGCTCAGCGGGCGCACCTCCGCGAGCTGGTCCACGAACAGGCGGTAGCCCTTGTCCGTCGGGATGCGTCCGGCCGAGGTGTGGGGCTGGGCGATGAGCCCGGCCTCTTCCAGGGCAGCCATGTCGTTGCGCACGGTCGCCGGGGAGACACCGAGCTTGTGCCGCTCGGTGAGTATGCGGGAGCCCACGGGCTCCCGTGTCCGGACATAGTCCTCCACGATCGCTCGCAAGACATCGAGCCTGCGTTCTTCGCTCACCGCGTTCACCTCCGTCCCAGGTAGAACGTCCGGGACCTGCACCCGGGTTCCGGCCGGCGCTCCAGCACTCTCGCCTGCCGAGTGCCAATCCTATCCGGCACACGCCACAGGCCAAGCCCTCGACCCGCCACCCGTCCCCACCGGCCGGGCCCGAACGGGGCAGACCGGCAGGTCAGGGGTGCCTCACCCTAGTGGCCTCCCCGTTCGCGAGGGGCCGAATAAGGCAATGCCTTAGGTGCCGCCGAACACCTCGGCGGACCCGGTCCGAAAGATGCGGAGACCACCCGATCCGCCAGGGGTACCTCACGGACGAACCTTGAGTCATCGCCGGCGACGGGCCTGCGACGACCAGGAGGCACACACCATGTTCGGTTTCTCCGACTATGCCGAGTACCGCACCAACGAGCAGGAGGTCAACCGCCGGGCCGAGCAGTCACGGGTGGCCCGCGAGCGCAAGGAGAACGCCCGCCGGCGGGCGGCCGAGCAGCGCGCCGCAGAGCCCACCAGGCAGGCCGAGGCCGCCCGCACGGCCAGGCCCCGCGTCGCCTGACGCGCGGCGCCAGCCCGTGCCGGACAGCCGTGCCGAACAGACACGACCAGCGACGATGACCAGCGGACCGACAAAGGGACCGGCATGGGACGATGAGCCCATGCCGGTTCCCCGCGCCCGTCTGGTGGGTCGAGCCAGAGAGCTCGGCGAGCTCAGAGCCGCCCTCGACGCCGTCCGCTCGGGTGGCAACCGCACGGTGGTGATCGCCGGCGAGGCAGGGATCGGCAAGACCCGCCTCCTCGACGAGCTCAGCGCGCACGCCGACGGCGTCACCGTCCTCACCGGACAGTGCGCCGACGAGGGCTCCGGCCCCCTCCCCTACGCGGCCCTCGCCGGACTGCTGCGCGGCATCGTCCGGACGGTTGGCCCCGAGGCGGCGGTCGCCGCGGCCGGACCCGCCGCGAGCGCCCTGTCCGCCGTCGCACCCCAGCTCGTCGCACCGGCGTCCGACGCCGGAGCGGACCGCCTTCCCGAGGTCCTCACCAACCTGCTCGCCGGCCTCGCGGCCGAGCGCCCCGTCATCGTGATCATGGAGGACCTGCACTGGGCCGACGACGTCACCCGCGCCGTCGCCCTGCGCCTCGCCCGCACCGCACCCGCCGGACTGCTCCTGCTGCTCACCTACCGCAGCGACGACGTCGGCCGCGCGCACCCCCTGCGCAGCGTCATGGCCGAGCTCGACCGGGCCCGGCTCACGACCCGCCTCGACCTGGCCCGCCTGGGCGTCGCGGAGGTCCGGGAGATGGCGCGCGACCTGCTCGGCGGCACCACCGGCCGCCAGGACGGCCTCGCACGCGGTCTGGACCCCGTCGCCCCCGCCGGGTTCGACGCCGACCGCTCCGCCGAGCCGTTCGCCGACCTGGCCGACCGCAGCGAGGGCGTCCCCTTCTACGTCGAGGAGCTGGTCGGCTTCCTGGACACCGACCTGCCCGACTCCCTGCGCGACATCCTCCTGCTGCGCTACTGGAACCTGAGCCGCGAGGCCCAGGCCCTCTGCCGCGTCGTCGCGGCCGCCGGCCCGCGCGTCTGGCACGACGTGCTCGACGACGTCCTGGCCGACGTCACCACCGGCGTCGGACCCGAACCCGAGGACGGGCTGCGCGAGGCGGTCGACGCCCAGGTGCTGGTGACCACGGACATCGGCTACGCCTTCCGGCACGCGCTGGTCCAGGAGGCCGTGTACGCCGAGCTGCTGCCGGGCGAGCGCCGCCGCCTGCACGCCGCGTACGCACGGGCGCTGGAGGGCGCCCTCGTCCGGCGCGCCCGGTCGGTCGCCAAGCTGTCCCGGATAGCCGACCACTGGTGGCGTGCCGGCATCCTGGACAGGGCGCTCGCGGCGGCCGTCGTCGGGCACCGGGCGGCGGCGGACGGCGCGGCGTCGTCCACCGCGGTCGCCCTCGGGGAGCGCGCCCTGGAGCTCTGGGAACAGGTGCCCGACGCCGAGGCCGTGGCCGGCCTGCCGCACCACGAGCTGCTCCGCACCGTCGCCGAGTCGCTGCGCGGGTCCACCCGGACCACCCGCGCCCTGGCCGTTGCCCACGAGGCGATCGCCGAGTGGCCCCGCGACGACCCGGCGGGCCTCGCCGGCATGCTCTCCGACACGGCGCTCATCGCGGGCCACGCCGGCTCCGGCGAGGGGCCGGAGCTCATCGAGCGGGCCCTCGCCCTCGTCGAACCCGGCCGGGACGACGCCGTCCGCGCCCACCTCCTGATGCTGCGGGCGCGCCACGCCATGCTCGACGGCCGGACCGAGGAAGGAATAGTGGCGGCCACCGCCGCCTACGAGGCGGGGATCGCGATCGGCAGCCCCGAGGTCACGTCGGTAGCGCTGAACCTGCGCGGCGTGAGCCGGGTCCAGCGCGGCGACGCCGGCGGCTTCGCCGAGATCGACGCCGCACGCGATGCGGCGCAGGGCGCCTGGCGAGGGCTGAGCCGGTACTACACCAACGGCTCGGACTCCCGGATCCTCGTCGGCGAGTGGGACCGGGCGGTCGAGATCGCCCAGGAGGGGATCACGGAGGCACGCCGGCACGGCGCCTCCGAGGGCTCGCGAATCATGATCGAAGGGAACGTCGTCGAGGCCTGGATCGGGCGCGGCGACTGGGCCGAGGCGGCCGCCTGGTACGAGCGCACGGTGCCCCTGATCCACGACAGCGTGTACACCGCCTACCTGACCGAGCGCCGCGCCTGGCTCCTGATGTGGCGCGGCGACGTCGAGCGGGCACAGGCCGAGGCCCGCCACCGCGCGGCCACCTGGGAGCGGTTCGGCCGCCTGGAGGAACAGATCCGGTCCCGCAGCAGGGCCACCCAGGCGGAGCTCGAGCTGCTGCGCGGCGAGCCGGCCGCGGCGCTGGAGCGCCTCTCGGTGGTCGTCGCGCCGGACCACCCGCGCAGCCCGGCCTACGACCTCACGTCTCTCGCGACGGCGGCGCGGGCGATCGCCGAGCTCCGGGCGGCCGGCCAGGACGTCGACGACGCCCCGTACCGCGCGGCGCTCGCCGAGTGCGCTCACTGGCCGACGTTCCCCGTGTGGTCCGCGGTGTTCGAGGCGGAGCTGGGTACCGGCCCGTGGACGGCCGTCGCCGAACAGCCCGGCCCCGGGCCCGCCCACCTGCGCCCGTACGCGCTGTACCGGGAGGGTGCGCGGCTGCTCGAGGCCGGCGACCGGCCCGGGGCGCGATCGGCGCTCGGGTCGGCGATCACCGAGGCGGAGAAGATCGGCGCGGGGCTGATCGTCCAGCGGGCGCAGGGCCTGATCGACCGGGCCGGCCTGACCGGCCGTGGCGGGCCCGCCGAGGCGCCCGCGCCGACGGCGGCGGCGTCCTCACCGGCGGCGTCCTCGCCAACGGCGGGCGGCGTGCCGGACACGCTCACCCCGCGGGAGCAGCAGGTGCTCGCACTCGTCGCGGAGGGCTTGACCAACGGGCAGATCGCGGAGCGGCTGTTCATCTCGGCCAAGACCGCCTCGGTGCACGTCTCGGCGATCCTGCGCAAGCTCGGCGTGTCGACCCGCACGGAAGCGGCCCTCCGCGTTCCTCGTTGAGTGCTGGCTATTTGCGCGTTCAGACACTCCGAGAGCACAGATATCCAGCACTCAGCGGGGCGGCGGAACTAGGGTCAGCCCGTGGTTGACGAACGGTATGGGCCCGATGTGCTGTCCCCCGCTTTTCCTGGTGCGCAGCGGGGGCGGAGCCGGCCTACGTCGCAGCCCATGGCCGCCGATACCGGGCTCGTGGTCGAAGAGGTCGAGACCGGCTGGGTGGGCGCCGTCGTCCGTGTCGAGAAGTCGGGCGGGATGCACGTGGTGGTTCTCGAGGACCGGCGCGGCCGCACCCGGACCTTCCCGCTCGGCCCGGGATTCTGGGTGGAGGGCAAGCCCGTGGTGCTCACGGCGCCCGTCCTGCGCCGCGCGCCCGTCCAGCCCACGCGCACCGCCTCCGGGTCGGTGGCGGTGCACGGTGCCAGGGCCCGCGTGGCACGGGGCAGCCGCATCTGGGTGGAGGGCAGGCACGACGCCGAGCTCGTCGAGAAGGTCTGGGGCGACGACCTGCGCGTCGAGGGCGTGGTGGTCGAGATGCTGGACGGCGTGGACCACCTCGCCGAACGTCTCGCCGAGTTCCGGCCCGACGCCGACCGCCGCGTCGGCGTGCTGGTCGACCACCTGGTCCCCGGGTCGAAGGAGCAGCGGCTGACCGACGACGCGCTGCGCCACGTCCCGCAGGGCACCGTGCTGGTGCTCGGCCACCCGTACGTCGACGTGTGGCAGGCGGTGCGCGCCGAGCGGCTCGGGCTGGACCGCTGGCCGGTCATCGACAGGGGTACCGAGTGGAAGCTCGGCATCCTGCGCTCCCTGGGCTGGCCTGCCGAGGCACAGGCCGACGTCGCCCGCGGCTGGCAGCGGATCCTCGGCACGGTGCGCGACTTCCGCGACCTCGACCCGGCGCTGCTGGGACGAGTCGAAGAACTTATCGATTTCGTGACCACGTCATGAGCCATCTCGGAGGCCGCAGCCTCTACGGTTATGGCCATGTCCGAGAACCCGCAGCAGTCGCCTCAGCCGCCTGACCAGCCGCAGCAGCCCGGCCAGCCGCCGCAGCAGCCTCCCGCCTACGGCTCACCCCAGCCCGGCCAGCCCCCGTACCAGGACCAGCCGTACCCGAACCAGCCCGCACCCGGCCAGCCGGGCCAGCCGCAGCCGGGCACCGGTTACGGCCCGCCCTACGGCGCCGGCGTGCCGTACCAGCCCCAGCCGCTGAACCCGTCGGACGAGCGCATGTGGGCGATCTTCGCCCAGATCGGCCCGGTCCTGCTGTCGTTCATCGCACCGCTGGTGATCTGGCTGGTGTTCAAGGACCGCAGCCGGTTCGTCGACCAGGAGGCCAAGGAGGCGCTGAACTTCCAGATCACGCTGATCTTCGTGCACATAGCCGCGTTCATCATCACCCTGGTCACGTTCGGGTTCGGGTCGATCGTGTACCTCGCGTTCATCGCGGCGCTGGTGTTCATGATCCTGGCCGCCGTGGAGAACAACAAGGGCGCGCCCTACCGCTACCCGGTGAACATCCGCCTCATCAAGTAGACCCGCCCCGCGAGGCCGACGTCGTCGGCCGTCGCTCGAAATGACCATGCACCTGCTGCCAGGATCACTCGGATCCAGGCAGCAAGTGCATGGTCATTCTTGTCAGGCCGCGACG
>NZ_JBHXBG010000221.1:0-8242 GCF_042726755.1 Promicromonospora sp. NPDC060271
CCCCCTGCGGGCGGGAACGCACGGACCCACCGCATGTCAGGAGGAGTAATGGTGCGAACACGAGCAAGGTGGCTCCGAGGAGTCGTGGCGCTGGGCGTCGTCCTCGCCATGGTGACGATGCCGGCCGGCCCCGCCACCGCGGAGTCCAACGGCGGGACACGGGTCATGCCGCTGGGTGACTCGATCACCGAGGGTACGCAGACGCCGGGCGGGTCCCGGATCGGCCTGTGGCAGCGGCTGGCCGGCGGCGGGTACACCGTGGACTTCGTCGGTTCGCAGTTCAACGGGCCGGCGAGTCTCGGCGACCACGACCACGAAGGCCATCCCGGCTGGCGTATCGACCAGATCGACGCGAACGTCGTCGGCTGGCTGAACACCTACCAGCCGCAGACCGTGCTGCTGCACATCGGCACCAACGACATCCTGCAGAACTACAACGTCTCCACCGCCCCGAACCGACTGTCCGCGCTGATCGACCGCATCACCACGGCGGCGCCGAACACCAAGGTCTTCGTCGCGCAGATCATCCCGATCGGGTGGAGCGAGGGCAACGCGGCCGTCAACCGCTTCAACGCTGCGATCCCCGGCATCGTGCAGAGCAAGGTGAACGCGGGCAAGAACGTGCACCTCGTCGACATGTACAGCGCCCTGACCGCCTCCGACCTGGAGGACGGGGTCCACCCGACGCCCGGCGGCTACGACAAGATGGCCGCGGTCTGGTACGGCGCGCTGCGAGCGGTGCCAGGGAGCATCGGCACCCCGAGCGGCACCGAGATCGTGGGGGCACAGTCCGGCCGCTGCCTCGAGGCCACCGGGGCCGGCACCGCCAACGGCACCGACGCGCAGCTCTGGGACTGCTGGGGCGGCTCGAACCAGCGGTGGACCTACACCGCGGGCAAGGAGCTCAAGGTGTACGGCAACAAGTGTCTGGACGCCTACGGTCGCGGCACCACCAACGGCACCAGGGTGGTCATCTGGGACTGCAGCGGACAGGCCAACCAGCAGTGGAACGTCAATGCCAACGGCACCATCACCGGCGTGCAGTCCGGCCTGTGCCTCGACGCCGCGGGCTGGGGAACCGGCAACGGCACGAAGGTCCAGCTCTGGACCTGCGGCAGCGGACAGGCCAACCAGCGTTGGACGGTCCGTAGCTAGGCCGCCGACCCGGTAGCGCTCACGACGCCGGCCTACGCTCCGGCGTCGTGAGCGCGGCCCGCAAGACCGGCCCGGAAGACTACGGGTCCGTCCGTTCGTCGAACGGGGACGGCATGTTCTGGATCAGGAACCAGCTTCGTTCGGCGAGACGTGCCTCGTCGTCCTCGGTGCGGTTCGTGACCATGGCGTACACGATCACGCGGCGGTCATCACGCTTCGCCGGGTCGGTCTGGAACGTGTGCGCCTTGTAGCCGAGCTTCCGGATCGCCCGGCGCCCGCACCGGCGGAACTGCGCGATGCCCTCCGTGTCCCACTCCTCGAAGTGGTCGGTGACCTGAAAGTCGATCTCGAGGGCTGGCATCATGGCGGCCACCAGCTCGTCATCGTCCACAGACCGCCACGCTACGCCGCGCCTGTGGTGCGGGTCTCGTGGATGGCAGGGTGAAATCGTTGGAACTGTGCCGAAACGGGGTAGGCGCGTCGCGCTGAGGCTCGCGGTGCCCCGAATTCGGTCGGATGCGCGCGGCCGCGACCGAATTCGAACTACACCGAGTGCAGCGGTCCCTGCCGGCGGCACGCCGCGGTGACCACCTCGCGCCACAGCTCGGGGTGGGTGTGCCAGAAGTCGTGCGGGACGTCGGCAACCGTCTCGAAGCTGCCGCCCGGGACGAGCTCGCCCAGCTGCGCCAGCGGCCACGACGGACGGATGTCCGCGCCTGCGGCCAGGAAGGTCATCGGCACCCGCGAGTCGGCGAGGCCGCGCCACAGGCCCGGCTCGTGGATCCAGTCGAGGAACGACTCCTGGAGCGCGGCGTGGACCTCGGCCGACCAGGCGATGTCAGGGCCAGGATCCGTCGTCCTTCCCGCCTCGTACCGCGCAGACCAGGAGCGGTCCTTGTGCAGCCCGTGCCCGGCGATCCCGACGACGTGGACCACCGACTCCGGACGGTCGAGCGCGTAGCGGACGGCGAGGTCGCTGCCCCAGGAGTGGCCTAGTACGGTCCATTGTTCGACGCCGGCCGCCCTGCGCACCGTCTCGAGGTCGGCCACGGCCTGCGCCATCGTGTGCGGCCCGCCTCCGGACCTACCGACGCCGCGGGGTTCCGGGAACCAGGCTCGGAAGCCCTGCGGAGCCAGCTCGTCGGACTCCAGGTAGTGGACGCAGCCCGGTCCACCCGACAGCACGACGACGTCCGGCCCTGTGCCGCAGACGCCTACATGGAGAAGCGCGCCGTCGGTTGTCGTCACTGTCGTTGAGTCCATCGCGCGATGCTATCGACCGCCGCGCAGGGCCCGGAGGTCCGCCTCCAGAACACACTGAGGCCTGGATCTCCGTCCGAAAGCATGCGTGATCGTGTTCTGGAGGCGGGCCTTCGCTGCGGCTACCGCCGGGCAGTAGCGTGGGCTTATGGCAGACCAGGCAGGCACGGACCAGGCGGACATGGGACCCGTGTTCGACGGCGTGAGGATCGGACGCCCGGCGACCGGCGCCCTGCTGACCGAGGGATACCGGACGATGGAAGACCTCCCCGCGAACCTCGACGAGCTGCTCCCCATCCACGGTGTGGGCCCCAAGGCGGTGCGCCTCCTCGCCGAGGCGCGTGGCACACGTCCATGACCGGACGGAGACGGCGAACTATCCGGCCGGGCCGGTGACGCTGAACCCCTGCTCGTTGCCGTACCGGATGACCGACTCCTGCCAGGCCTCGTGCCCGTCCGCGAGGGTCCTCGAGCCGGTGTAGGCCTGGCCGACGGTGTCGGGGAACACGCTGTTGGCGTGCACCTGGTAGGGCAGGTACTGCCATCCGGGAACGACGTGGGCGGCCGAGTCGGCAAGGACCCGGTTGATCTGCTGTCCACCGAAGAACTCGGGCTCCTCGGCGAGGAAGGCGGGATCGGTCAGGTCTCGCATCGTGGCAGGGAAGGCGCCGGCCGCCAGCCGGGTGGTGACGCCGTCGCCGATGTTCGCGTACTTGAGGAACGCGTACGCCAGCTCCTTGTTCTGGCTCCCTTCCGGGATCGCCAGCGCGGAGCCACCGTTCTCGGCGGTCTGGTAGGTCCCCTTGCTCCACTGGGGGATCCGCGCGACGCGCCAGTCGCCCGACGCCGCGCCGGCACCGGTGGCGAGGTTCGCGGGCATCCAGGCACCCGTCACGAGCGCCGCGATCTCACCGGTGCCCAGGGCCTGGAACCAGACGTCCGACCAGGCGGGGACGTCGGCCAGCAGCCCACGGTCGATGAGCTGCTGCCACATGCGCGTGAACCGCGTGGTGCCCGCGTCGGCCAGGTCCACGGTGACGTTCGTGCCGTCCACCTTGAACGGGTGGCCGCCGGCCTGCCAGATCATCGACGTCGCGAACCCGGCGTCGCCGCTGTCCGACGTGATGTACGTGTCCGGGTCGTGCGCGTGGATGGCCTCCGCTGCGGCGACGAACTCCTCCCACGTCGTGGGCACCGACACGCCCGCCTCCCGGAAGACCCGCGCGTTGTAGAACAGGGCCATCGGGCCGGAGTCCATCGGCAGGCCGTACACGGCCTCCTCACCTGTCGCGCCGTCGGTACCGGTCACGGCGCCCCACGGGCCGGCCGAGAAGGACCGGCTCAGGTCGCCCGCACCGAACGCGCTCAGGTCTGTCAGCGAGCCGGCGATGGAGAACTGCGGCAGGGCGTAGTACTCCATCTGCGTGACGTCGGGTACGCCCGAGCCCGCGCTGATCGCGTTCTGCAGCGCCACGTAGTGGTCGTTGCCCGTGCCGACGTTCGCCATCTCGACGTCGACGTTGGGGTACTCGGCCTCGAAGTCCTCGACGACCTGGTCGAGGGTGGGTTCCCACGCCCAGACCAGCAGGTCGCCACCCTTCCGGAGGGCGGCGTCGTGCGCACCGTGGGACAGTCCCGCACGCTCGGCACTGCCCCCTGCGCCGGTACGGGGGGCGCCGCACGCGGTCAGCGCGAGCGCCAGGACGCACGCACTGGTGAGCGCTGCCACGGCCCAGCGGTGGATGGCTGGTGGTGCGGGTGCGGACATGTGGCGGGGTAACCCTTTCGGTCGGCGGGTCAAGCATCCGGCCCGTGAGCTGGGGCGGCAACCGGTAGCCACCCCCCCCGCCAGGGGGTGTCGCGCCGGCCCTCGTCGCCGGTCCGATTCCCTGTCCACCGGCTTGATCGGCGCTCACTCTCCGCTAACCCGCGGCTTGCGACAGTGATGTCTCCGGTAAGTCCGTTATGCCAGGGAGACATCCATGAAGAAGCTTTGGGTCATCGGCGCGGGGGCCGTGCTGGCCGCCGCAGCGTTCGGTGGGCCGGCCGTGGCCACCGCCGTGGCCGCCGCGCCGCAGAGCACGCAGACCGCCGGCCACGCGCAGGCGGCGACCCAGCACGGCACGCCGACCAAGGCCGAGATCGACGCGCTCTTCGACCGGTGGAACGCCGCGGTCGAGACCGGCGACCCGGAGAAGGTGGCCGACCTCTACGCCCCGGACGCGGTGCTGCTGCCCACGCTCTCGCCCGTGGTCCGGACGGACCGCGCCGGGCTCGTGGACTACTTCGAGCACTTCCTCGCGAAGAACCCGAGCGGTGAGCGGACCCAGTCCGTCATCAAGGTGCTCGACAAGAACACGGCGATCGACACCGGCCTGTACACGTTCACCTTCACCGCCGACGACGGGACGCAGACCTTCGCGGACGCGCGCTACACGTTCGTGTACGAGAAGGTGCACGGCAAGTGGCTGATCATCAACCACCACTCGTCGCTGCTGCCCGCCGCCAGTTGATCCGCACGGTCAGGCCGCCGGTGGGGGCGTCGTCGAGCACGACGTCCCCACCGGCGTCGGCGACGAGCTGTCGGACGATCGCCAGACCGAGCCCGGAGCCGGACCTGCCCGTACGGCCCGGCCCGCGCCAGAACCGGTCAAAAGCGCGGGCCTTCTCGGCGGAGGTCATGCCAGGGCCCTCGTCGCGGACCTCGAGCACGACGCCGTCGGTACCGACCCGTACGTCGAGGGTGACGGTCGCTCCGTCGGGCGAGACGCTCAGCGCGTTCGAGAGCACGTTGTCCAGGACCTGCTCGACCTGCCCGGGACCCGCCAGGACCACCGGCTCGGCGTCCCAGGCTCCGGCAAGCCGGAACGCGACGTCGCGTTCGTCTGCCTCGAGGCGCCAGAGACCGAGCCGTTGCTCGACCAGCTCGGTCAGGTGCACGGGCTGCGTGACGGCGGTCCGGGCCTCGGCACGTGCCAGCACGAGCAGCCCGTTGACCAGGCCGCTCATCCGGGCCACCTCCCGGCTCGCCCGCTCGACGTCCTCCCGGACGGACGTGTCGTCGACGCCGTCGGCGATGTTCTCCAGCGAGAGCTGGAGCACCGTCAACGGCGTCCGGAGCTGGTGGGAGGCGTCGGCCACGAACACCCGCTGGGCCGCGACGAGGGTCTCCAGGCGCTCGGCGGCGGAGTTCAGGGCCAGTGCCAGGGTCTGCGTCTCGGGTGGGCCCGCGATGGCGGTGCGGGCCGCGAGATCGCCGTCGCTGAGCCTGCCGGCCATCGTCTGCAGGTCGCCGAGAGGCTTGGTCAGCAGGCGAACCGCCAGCGCGCCGAGCAGCGCCGTCACGGCGAGGATCCCGACGGCGAGCAGCGCCCGCAGCTGCCAGACGTCCAGGACCCGTTCGCGGAGCGCGCTGGTCGGGTAGCTGATTCGTACGGCGCCGTTCGGCGCCGCCGGGACGGTCACGACCAGCTCGTCGTCGGTCCATTCGGCCGTGGCGGCCCCGCCGTCCCACGACTCGAGCACGTCCACGCCGCCGGGTGTCTCGCGCTCGTACGCCGTCGTCGCCTCGGCCAGTGCGTCGCGCGCGTCCCCGTCGCCGTCCGCCAGCAGCAGCGCCATCGTCATCGCGTCTCGCTGGACCGCGGCCTCGGTGTCGTCCCGCAGGTGGTTGCCGACGGGGACCGAGACCGGCAGCTTGAAGGCCAGGAGCGCTATCGCGATCAGGATCACGTAGCTGAGGACGAGCCGCCGGGTCATGGCTCGGTGCCCTCGACGACCAGGCGGTAGCCGACCCCGCGCACGGCCTCGATGGTCAGCGCGCCCGCGAACTTCCGCCGCAGCGCCGAGGTGTGCACGTCGAGGGTCTTCGTGGGACCGAACCAGTTCAGGTCCCAGACCACCTCCATGATCCGTTCCCGGGTCAGGAGGGCGCCCGGCTGCTCGGTCAGGAAGGCGAGGAGCTCGTACTCCTTGCGCGCCAGCGGCACCTCGACCCCGTCGAGGTACGCCCGCGCCGCTCTGCGGTCGATGGTGACCCGGCCGTAGTGGCCGACGCCGGCCGGGCCGCCACCGGGGTGGACCCGCCGCATCACCGCCCTGATCCGGGCGATCACCTCCCGCACCCCGAACGGCTTGGAGACGTAGTCGTCGGCCCCGAGCTCCAGGCCCGCCACCCGGTCGACCTCGTCGCTGCGCGCGCTGATGACGATGATGGGTACGTCGCTGCGTGCCCGCAGCTCCCTGCACACGTCCAGCCCGTCGGTGTCCGGCAGCCCCAGGTCCAGCAGCACGACGTCGCCCGGGTCGGCCCGCAGCGCGTCGGCGCCGCTCGCCACCCACTCGACCTCGTACCCGTACCGGACCAGCCCACGCTGCAACGACATCGCCAGCGACTCGTCGTCTTCCACCAGGAGCACGTGCACGCTCGAACACTATTCCTCCGTGGGGCCGCGGCCGACCTCTCCCGGGGAACGGTCGCGCGCGGAGCCGGCCGGCCGGTCGTCGCGTGCGTAGACCTCGCGCCAGCGCCCGGTCAGCCGGCCGGCGGGTGAGCGCCGCAGCTCGCGCGGATCGCGACGGTGACCGGGAGGCTCATGGTCACGGGGCGGCGAGCGGGCACCGCGATCCGGGCCGTGAGGACCTCGACCGCCGCCCGCCCGAGCTCGGCCATCGGTTGCTCGACCGTGGTCAGCGGAGGTGTGGCGGTCCGGGCGGCCTCGATCCCGTCGAAGCCGGTGATCACCACGTCGTCCGGCACGCGGATGCCGTGCGCCGCGAAGACGTCGAGCAGCCCGAGCGCCGTGTTGTCGTTGCAGCAGACCAGCGCGCCGGGCAGCGCCTCACCGCGCCGCAGCCCCGCGACGAGCTCCTCTCCGATCTCCCGCGCCCGCCCTCGTTCCCAGTCGCCCCGCAGCCGGGGAGCCTCCGGCGCGGCGAGCCCGGCCCGCAGCAGCGCGCGGCGGAACCCGCGGAAGCGCTCGTCGTCGTCGGGCGTGCCGGTCGACGCGCCCACGTACTCGAAGGTCGTGATCCCGTGGTCCGTCACGAGATGGTCGACCAGGCGTTCCACGCCTTCCGCATTGCTCACGGTCACGCGGTCGTGGGCGCTGCCAGGACTCAGCCCGGTGAGGAGCACGACCGGCACGCGCCGGGCGACGTGCTCGAGCAGGTCGCCCGGGAGGGTCCCGCTGACGACGACCATGCCGTCGACCCGGCCGGCCATGTTGAGCACGCGCGCCTCGAGGTCGGGGGAGCGGGTCATCGCGACCGTGATCGCGAGCCCCGCCTCCCACGCCGCGAACTCGGCGCCGCGCACCACCTCACCGAAGTACATGCCACCCCAGGAGAAGATGGCGTCCGGCTGGGCCTCGACCACCGTCCGCACCGTCTCGCAGACGGGCGCGCCCTGCCCAGGGCCGGACGACCGGCTGTGCAACAGGCCGGCGTCCGCCTCGACGACCGGCAGGCACAGGCCGACCAGCCCCGTGTGCCGCGACGCAAGGCCGCGCGCGGATGCCGACGGGACGTAGCCCAGCTCGTCGATCGCCCGCTTGATCGCCGCGCGCGCCCCGGCGCTGACGAAGCCGCTGCGGTTGATGACGCGCGACACCGTCGTCGGCGACACGCCCGCCAGGTCGGCGACGTCCCGCAGGGTCGGGAGGTCTCCCGGCATCGTTCCTCCTCGGATCACGTGGTGCGATCCCATCATGGAACCGCTTCCATGTCCGCGGCGGCCCACTCTGGGCGCCGACCCGACCCGCTGACGGCCCCAGTACCGTTGAGTGCTGGGTATTCGCCCCGTGATCGCTCACGACAGGGCGAATAC
>NZ_JBHXBG010000222.1:0-8188 GCF_042726755.1 Promicromonospora sp. NPDC060271
TCTCAAGGCAAAGGACCGAACTCGCGAGTCAGGTCGTGCAAAGGGCCGAAGCCGGTGGGTGAAACCGGCGTTTCGTGAGGGTGACCTGCTGGGAATGTGGTTGAAACGCCGCGGTGCGAGCATCGAAGAGTGATCAGCCATATCGAGAAGTCCGGCACGTCCCTGGCCGCCATGAGCCCGGACGACGAGACCTGGCTCGCCCGCGCCGTCGAGGTCGCCACCCGGAACGTGGCCGACGGCGGTGGCCCCTTCGGGGCCGTCGTCGTGCGCGACGGCGTCGAGGTCGCGGCGGCCGGGAACCGGGTGACCCGCGACCTCGACCCCACCGCACACGCCGAGGTGGTGGCGATCCGGGCCGCTTGCCAGGCCCTCGAGACGTTCTCGCTGGCCGGGACGACGCTCTACGCGTCGTGCGAGCCGTGCCCGCTGTGCCTGTCGGCGGCGCTCTGGGCCCGCGTCGACCGCGTGATCTTCGCGGCGGACCGGCACGACGCCGAGCGGGCCGGCTTCGACGACCGCGAGTTCTACGAGCTGCTGGCGCGGGACCGGTCGACCTGGCCCCACCCCGTCGTCGAGCACCGGATCGCCCGCGCGGGGGAACCGTTCGAGGCCTGGCGCTCCCACACCTCGCGCACCCCGTACTGACCGCCCAGGTAACGATCCGGGCGCGAGCCGAACGTTTTACGGCGGCGTAACCCGTGGACGCCAGGCGCGAAACCGTGGGTCCCTAGCGTCCGGCGAAATGGAAACGCGGGTTTCGGCTCACCCCGCCCAGCTCAACAGGAGAACCACACATGATGCTTTCCCGTCCTGGGCGCGCTGCGCGCCTGACGGCCGTCGCGGCCGCCTGCTCGCTCGCCCTCGCGGCGTGCGCCTCCGGCGACGACGCCCCTGCTGAGGGGGAGGGCCTCGGCGACCTCACGGTCCAGCTCTCCTGGATCAAGAACGCGGAGTTCGCCGGCGAGTTCATGGCGGACAGCAAGGGCTACTACGCGGACGCGGGCTTCGGCGAGGTCACGTTCAACGCCGGCCCCGGCGCCACGGAGAACCTGGTGGCCTCCGGCAAGGCCGACTTCGGCCTGACCAACGCGGTGACCGTCGGCCAGGTCGTGGCCAACGAGGACGCGCCCGTCAAGATCGTGGGCACCACGTTCCAGAAGAACCCGTTCACGATCCTGTCCCTCAAGGACGGCGCGGACATCGCGACGATCGAGGACCTCAAGGGCAAGAAGATCGGCGTGCAGGACGGCGGCAACGGCCTGCTGTTCTCGGCCCTCCTGGCGGCCAACGGGCTGACCGAGGACGACGTCGAGATCGTGCCCGTGCAGTACGACCCGCAGCCGCTGGTCAACGGGGAGGTCGACGGGTTCCTCGCGTACGTGACCAACGAGTCGATCATCGTCTCCTCGCAGGGCCACGAGGTCACCAACCTCCTGTTCGCCGACAACGGGCTGCCGTTCGTCGCCGAGTCGGTCATCGCGACCGACGAGACCATCGCCGAGCGCCCCGAGGTCGTCAAGGCGTTCCTCGAGGCCGAGATCAAGGGCTGGACCGACGCCTGCGCCGACCTGGAGGGCGCCGCGAAGCTCGCCGTCGACGAGTACGGCAAGGACCTGGATCTCGACCTGGACAAGGAGGTCGAGCAGAACACCATCCAGTGCGAGGAGCTGATCAACTCCGACGAGACCGCCGAGAACGGCCTCTTCACGATCAGCGACGAACTGCTGGCGCAGAACATGGCGACGTTCGAGGCTGCCGGGATCGACGCCGCCCAGGAGGACGTCTTCGACCTGTCGCTCCTCGAGGAGCTGCTGGCGGAGAAGCCGGAGCTCAAGGGCTGATCGTGACAGACCAGTCCGGCACCGGCCTGCACATCGCGGGCCTGTCCAAGACGTTCGGTTCGGGCCGCAGGACGGTGACCGCGCTCGACGACGTCACCCTGCACACCGACCAGGGCAGCTTCCTGTCCCTGCTGGGCCCGAGCGGCTGCGGCAAGTCCACCATCCTGCGGATCCTCGCGGGGCTGGAGGCGCCGACGTCGGGCACCGCCAAGGTGGACGGCAAGGACCCCGCGCAGCTTCGCGCCGGCCACGAGCTCGGCATCGCGTTCCAGGACTCTGCCCTGCTGCCCTGGCGGTCCGTCGAGTCCAACCTGCGGCTGCCGTTCGAGGTCTCCGGCGAGCCCGTCGACCGTGAGCTGATCGCCGAGCTGATCCGGCTCGTCGGCCTGACCGGCTTCGAGAAGGCCAAGCCCGGTCAGCTCTCGGGCGGTATGCGCCAGCGGGTGTCCATCGCGCGCGCCCTGGTGGTCAAGCCGTCGGTGCTGCTGCTCGACGAGCCCTTCGGGGCCCTGGACGACATGACCCGGCAGCGCCTCAACCTGGAGCTGCTGCGGATCTGGACCGAGAAGCCGGCGACGACCCTCATGGTCACGCACGGCATCTCGGAGGCCGTCTTCCTGTCCGACCAGGTGGCGGTCATGAGCCCGCGCCCCGGCCGGATCAAGGAGATCATCGAGGTGGACCTGCCGCGCCCGCGCCTGCCCGAGATGATGCGCAGCCCCGAGTTCCACGCCCTGCACGACCGGGCGTCGGAGCTCCTGTTCGGGGACTCGGCGGCCGGCGATGTCTGACCGCGCCCGCGCCTGGCTGGGCGGCGGGGCCGGGCTCGCCGGCCTCGTCGCGCTGTGGTGGCTGCTCGCGCTCACGGTGTTCGACGGTTCGTCGATGCCGACGCCGCCCGGCGTGCTGCGCCAGTACGCCGCCGACGGCTGGGCGTTCTACGCGAACAACTTCGGTGGCACCGTCGTCGAGGCGCTGATCGGGTTCGCGTGGGGCAACGGCCTGGCGCTCGTGCTGGCGGCCCTCGTGCTGCTCACGCCGCGGCTGGAGCCGGTGATCTCGCAGATCGCCGTCATCAGCTACTGCGTGCCGACCATCGCCGTCCTGCCGATCCTGTACATCGTGCTCGGCCCGCCGGACCCGGGCGACCCCGCGCCGACGGCGGTCGTGCTGGCGGCGCTGTCCGTCTTCTTCACCACGGTCGTCGGGGCGGTGCTCGGGTTCCGGTCCGCGGACCGGGCGGCGCTCGACGTCGTGCGGGTCTACGGCGGGGGCCGCTGGAAGCAGCTTGTCACGGTGCAGCTCGTGT
Source organism: Promicromonospora sp. NPDC060271 (assembly GCF_042726755.1). Lineage (NCBI taxonomy): Bacteria > Bacillati > Actinomycetota > Actinomycetes > Micrococcales > Promicromonosporaceae > Promicromonospora > Promicromonospora sp. NPDC060271. Next base: position 3,151 of record NZ_JBHXBG010000222.1, read on the forward strand.
CCGCGCTGCCGGAGATCATCAGCGCGCTGAAGATCGCGGCGCCCGCCGCGTTCCTCGGCGCGATCCTCGGCGAGTACATCGGCGGTGTGGACCGCGGCGTCGGACCGGCGCTCGTCGCCGCGGGTCAGGGCCTCATGGTCGAGCGTGCCTGGGGAATCATGTTCGCCTGCGCGCTCGTCGCGGGCATCGGGTACGCGGTGTTCGGCGTGCTGGGCCGGGTAGCGGTGCCGTGGTCGACCGGAGGGGGACGAGGATGAACGAGCTCTCGACCAGGGGAAGCACCGGCCGCGCCCTCGTGACCGGCCTGGGCCGGGCGCTCGGCACGGCGCTGCTGATGCTGGCGGTCCTCACCGTCGTGTGGGTCGTGTCGGTGGCGCTGGTGGACAACACCTTCGTCGCCAAGGGCCCGGCCGAGGTCTACGAGTTCCTCTTCGCCGACGACGACGCCGCCGCGACCCGCGCGGAGATCGTCACCGCGCTCGGCGTCACGCTGGGCGACGCCGCCATCGGGTTCGTGGCGGGCATGCTCGCCGCGACGGTCGCCGCGGCCCTGATCGTGCTGTCCCGGCCGGTCGAGACCGCCGTCATGCCGGTGGCGCTGATCCTGCGCGCGGTGCCGCTCATCGCGCTCACGCCGATCATCCGGCTGCTGTTCTCCGACGAGCTGGTCCGCGTCGCCGTGGTCTCCGGGATCGTGGTGCTGTTCCCCGCGCTGGTGAACATCGTCCAGGGGCTGCGTTCGGTGTCCGGGCAGATGTCCGACGTCGTGCACGTGTACGGCGGGGGACCGTTTGCCCTGCTGGTCAGGGTGGCGTTCCCGTCGGCACTGCCCGCGCTGTTCGCGTCGGTCCGGATCTCGGTGCCGGGCGCGATCACCGGGGCGCTGCTCGCCGAGTGGCTGATCACCGGCCGGGGGATCGGCAGCATGGTGGTCAACGCCGTCGGACAGTCCGAGAACAACCTGGTCTGGGCGTGCGTCCTGGTGGTGACGCTGGCCTCCCTGGCGCTCTACCTCCTCGCGCAGATCGCGGAGTCGTTCGTCCTGGCCCGGTACGGCCGGTGATCGGACCGGGCGAGAACGGGGTTATGTTCCTGGGGTGCGCCCGGACGAACACAAGCCCGTTCCCGTCGTCCCTGTCGGGGTGGTGTTGGCGGCGGGTGCCGGGAGCCGGTTCGGGATGCCCAAGGCGCTCGCGCGGGCCGACGACGGCACACCCTGGCTCGAGCTCGCGTGCCGCGCGCTGCTCGACGGCGGCTGCGCGGACGTCGTCGTGGTGCTCGGGGCGCGGGCCGACGAGGCGCGAGAGCTGGTGCCCGCCGGCGCCAGGGTCGTGGTCGCCGCCGACTGGGCGTCCGGGATAGCGGCCTCGCTCCGGGCGGGCCTCGCCGCGGCGGAGAGCGCCGCAGGGGAGAGCGCCGCGGCGGCGAGCGGGCCGGCCGGCGGGGCGACGGCGTTCGGAGGGCCGGCCGGCGGGGCGGGCGGAGCCGACGTCGCCGTCGTCTCCCTCGTGGACCTGCCCGGCCTGCGGGCCGACGCCGTCCGCCGGGTGCTCGCCGCCGTGTCCGGGGCGCCGGACGCCGCACGGCACGCGCTCGTCCGCGCCGGCTACGGCGGCGCGCCCGGGCACCCCGTGGTGGTGGGCCGCGCGCACTGGCGGCCGCTGGCCGACGCGGTACGGGGCGACACGGGTGCCGGTCCGTACCTGCGTGCTCATGGCGCCGTCGCCGTCGACTGCACGGACCTGGGCGGCGGGGACGACGTCGACCGGGCAGGCCCCTGACCTTCCCCGAGCACTGCCCGAATCCTGTCGCAGTGACCGGTCCGGCTACGTAGTCTCTGGAGCGTGCCGGAACACCGGACGAGAGGCCCGAGCCGGAGGTGGTCCGATGAACGCAGCGGCCTGGTCGGTTCTCCTGGCCGTCCTGGTGACGGGGTGGGTGCTGCTCGACGGAGCCGTCCAGGGCGCCGGTGCGACCCTGCTGCAGGAACGCGGCCACGCCGGCGGGGACCGGCGTCGCGAACCGGCGGAGCGGCGCGTGGTGCTCGGCGCCGTCGGGCCGCTGCTGGTGCCCGGCGAGGTGTGGCTGGTGGCCGCGCTCGGGGTGCTGATCGGCGTGTTCCCGCACGCAACGGCGGACCTGCTGGACACGGGGTCGCCGGTGGCGATCATGCTGGTCGCATCCTGGGTGCTGCGCGACGCCGGGATCTGGCTGCGCAGCAGGCGGCCCGGCAGGATCTGGCGGGACATGTGGGACGTCGTCCTCGTGGTTGCGAGCATCGCGCTCGCCGGGAGCTGGGGCGCGCTGCTCGGCGTGGCGTGGGGGAACGGCCTCGCGGCCCTGGCCCTCGGCATCGTTGCGGTGGTGGTGACGCGCCTGCACGGCGACGCCGTCGTCGCGTGGCGCCTGCGTCGTACGGGACCGCTGCCGGTGATCGTCACCTCCGTGATGATCACGGCGCCCGTCGTCGGGACGGCCGTCGCCGCGTGGCCGCGTCTCGTCGGAGGTGGGATCTCCCCTGAGGCCATGGCATCGCTCGGGTTCGTGGTTATTGCGGTGCTGCCGGTGATCCTCGCGCTCCAGGTCCTCGCGTGGCGGCTCGTCGCGCGCCCGCTGGGCGAGCGGGACACCCGGTTCTTCTGACGGGTCGTTCCGGGTCTGTTCTTCTGATCGCCGCCGGGCCTTTGCTACGGGCCAGGGCGAGATGCCGGTAAAGTCCTGCTCACCATGACCATGAAGAACCGCATAGTCTGCGCGCTGCTCGGCGCGCTGGCTTTCGCCACCGCGACCCTGCTCCTGCCGTGGCTCCCGGACGCGCTGGTGGCGCTGCTCGGGTCCGGTGGCGTCCTGCTGTTCCTGGCCGCGCTCGTGCTGCCGACGAACACGCGCCAGCCGCCGGTGCACAGCCTGACGATCCTCGACAAGGGCTACCTGACGCCCGCCGAGATCCACCAGGTCCTCGGGATCTGGCTCCCGACCGGAAGCTCCTCCCTGGACGCGAGGGACGCGCAGTGGACGGTCGCCCGGCACGTCGCCAAGTGGCGTGCTGACCATGTGGTCAACGTGATGGACTTCCACGGCGTCGTCGCCGAACGCCGCGTCGAGCTGCTCTCGGTGGTGCAGTGGGTAGGCGTGCAGCTGCTGCCCGCGTTCCTCGGCCTGATGTTCCTGATCCCCACGCTCGCTCTGACGGGGTTCGAGAAGATCGCCAACAACTTCCTGCAGACGATCCTGCTCTTCGCGATCTGGGGGACGGTCGCGCTCATCGTCCGCGGTGTGCTCGAGAAGCACGTGATCCACCGGTTCGTGTGGGAGCCGGAGCTGACGTCGGACGGCACCCGGTTCGTCGAGCGGTAGGTCTCGACGGGCTGGACCCGCGAGGGGCACGGAGTGTCAGACGCACCTGGGATGATGTTCTCGTGCCCCTGTACCGAGACGACGCGATCGTGCTGCGCACCCACAAGCTGGGTGAGGCGGACCGCATCGTCACGTTCCTGACGCGTGAGCACGGCAAGGTGCGCGGGGTGGGCAAGGGCGTGCGCCGCACGTCGTCCAAGTTCGGCGCGCGGCTGGAACCGTTCATGGCCGTCGACGTGCAGCTCCACACCGGCCGCAGCCCGCGGCCCGGCATGGGGCTCGACACCGTGACGCAGGTCGAGACGATCGGCGCGTACGCCCGCCGCATCTGCGAGGACTACACCCTGTACACGGCCGGCACGGTGATGCTGGAGGCCGCCGACCGGCTGGTCGCGCAGGAGCACGAGCCGGCGGTACAGCAGTACTGGCTGCTCGCCGGCGGGCTGCGGGCGCTCTCCGAGCGGCACCACGACGCCGGCCTGGTGCTCGACTCGTACCTGCTGCGCGCGCTCGCGGTGGCCGGCTGGGCGCCGTCGTTCGAGGACTGCGCGCGCTGCGGCGAGCCGGGGCCGCACCACTCGTTCAACGTCGCGCAGGGCGGCGCCGTCTGCCCGCGCTGCCGGCCGCCGGGTTCCACCGCGCCGGCACCCGAGACCTTCGCCCTGCTGTCCTCGCTGCTCGCGGGCGACTGGGAGACCGCCGACGCGTCCGACGCGCGGCACCGCAAGGAGGCGAGCGGCCTCGTCGCCGCCTATGGCCAGTACTACCTGGAGAGAACGTTGCGATCGTTGAAGATGGTGGAGCGCTGATGGCCCGGACCACGGGCCGCGAGCTGGTCGCGCCCTTCCCGCACCCGTCCGGCGCTCAGGCTCCGCGGATCCCCAAGGAGTTCGTGCCGCGCCATGTCGCCATCGTCATGGACGGCAACGGGCGCTGGGCGAACGCCCGCGGCCTGCCCCGGATCGAGGGCCACCGAGCGGGTGAGATGTCGCTGCTCGACGTCGTCGCCGGGGCCGTCGACGTCGGCGTCGAGTACGTCTCGGCGTACGCGTTCAGCACCGAGAACTGGAAGCGCTCACCCGAGGAGGTGAGCTTCCTGATGAACTTCACGCAGGACGTGATGCGGCGCCAGTGCGACGTCATGGCGTCGTGGGGCGTGCGGATCCGCTGGGCCGGACGCCGTCCGAAGCTGTGGAAGTCGGTGATCAACGTGCTCCAGGAGGCCGAGGAGCGCACGAAGGACAACGACCTCTGCACCCTGACCATGTGCGTCAACTACGGGGGCCGGGCCGAGCTGGCCGACGCCGCCGCCGCCATGGCCCGGGACGTCGCCTCCGGCCGGCTGAACCCGAACCGGATCAACGAGAAGACCGTGCAGAAGTACCTGTACCTGGCCGACCTGCCCGACGTCGACCTGTTCCTGCGGTCGTCCGGCGAGCAGCGCACGTCCAACTTCATGCTGTGGCAGGCCGCGTACGCCGAGATGGTGTTCCTCGACGAGCCGTGGCCCGACGTCGACCGCCGGCACCTCTGGCGCGCCGTCGAGGAGTACGCGAGGCGCGACCGCCGCTACGGGGGCGCGCTCGACGCCCCGCAGGCCCGGGCGTAGAGGCGGCCCGACTCAGGGGCGACAGTATGAATTCGGGGTCGGTTGCTCTGAGTAGATGATGTCTACTCAGAG
>NZ_JBHXBG010000223.1:0-8043 GCF_042726755.1 Promicromonospora sp. NPDC060271
TCTTGCCCGGTTTGGTTTTTTGGGGGTTTTATGCCCATTTTCCGGGGGGTTTGCGGGGCTAATCCCCCCAACACAACGGAGGTGCTACTTGAGCGTCACGGCGTCCAGGGCGTCGGTGATGCCGTCGCCGTAGAAGCTGTTCTCCGTCAGAGTGCCCACGCACGGCGGTCCGGCCGTCGTCGTGGTGCACTCGTGGTCGTCGGCCTGGTCGCGGACGGCCGCCTCCAGCTTTGCCGGGCTCCAGCGCGGGTGCGCCGACTTCAGGAGCGCGAGCACGCCCGCGACGTGCGGGGACGCCATCGACGTGCCGCTCTTGAGGTCCCAGGTGCCGTCGAGCTCCGTCGACAGGATCGCGCTGCCCGGGGCGGAGACGTCGATCTTGCCGAGGCCGCGGTTCGAGAACGAGCTGAGGTTCGTCGCCTGGGTCAGGGACGAGACCGTCACGACGCCGTCCAGCTCCGCGGGGATGTCCTCGCAGTCGGAGTTGATCACCCGGTTCACGGCGGTCGAGTCGTTCGGGCTCGACGCGTCGGTGGTGTTGTTGGCCAGGTCGGTGGCCGCGTTGCCCGCCGCGGCGGCGTGCACGACGCCACGCTTCGTCGAGAAGTCGACCGCGCGGCGCACGGCCTCCTTGGCTGCTGCCTGGTCGGGCTGGTCCTCGCACCAGTACATGAACGGGTCGACGTAGTACGAGTTGTTCGTGACGTCCATGCGGTGCATGCCCGCCCAGACGAAGCCACAGACCGCGTACTCGGGGTAGATGTACCCGTCGTCGTTCACCACCTTGACCGAGGCCATCCGAACGCCCGGGGCCACGCCCACGATGCCGACGCCGTTCTGCGCCGCGGCGATGGTGCCGGCGACGTGCGTGCCGTGGTCCGACGTCGTCGGCAGCCAGCCGGTCGCCGAGGTGTCCGGCCTACCGCCGTCGGAGCAGTTCACCGACTGGTCGGCGTCGACCTGGCTGGCCAGGTCCGGGTGCGACGCGTCGATCCCGGAGTCCAGCACGCCGACGACGACGTCGGACGAGCCGGGGTTGATCTCCAGGGCCTGGTCGGCCTTGATCATCGTCATGTCCCACTGCGTCGCCTCGCCCGGGTCGGGGACGGCGGTGGTGCCGGCCGGCTCGTCGACGGTCCAGCCGGTCGAGTCCTTCTTCGCCTTGCCCACGACGGTCTTGCTCTGCTTGGCCCCGGCGGCGGTCTCGGCGCCGGGCGTGCCCTCCGTGGGGGAGACGGTGCGCGTGGCGCCGACGGACTCGACGACGCCGACGCGGTCCGCCGCGAGCACGTCCTCGCGGAACGACCCGTTCGCGGAGTGGACGACGATCACGCCGATCTGCGGCCAAGCCTGGACGACGACGCCGTCGGCCCGCTTGATCGCCCTGACCGCGAGGATGGTGTCCTGAGCGCCGGCGCGCTCCGTGTTCACGACGTACGAGAACAGGGCCCCGTCCGGCGTGACGATCGGGACGGGCGTCGACTCCGGCTCGTCGGCCGCGTTTCCGGCTGCGCTGCCGAACGCGCTGAGCGCGAGCGCCGTCGCTGTGGCGACGGCCAGTGCTCTGCGGGAGTGGGAGATGCGCATGTTCACTCTCCTGGGTGTGACGTAGGAGCCCCCGTGCGGGGCCCGTAGGGCAACCTACGCGTCCTGGCGAGGATTGCCATCGGATCCGCGAAGAAGATACGAACGCGAAACGTGCCGTTTCGCCCGGCGGTGCTTTCGTCCCCCGGGTGCGGCCCGGCCGGGTGCCCGTGATGGTTCGATGACCCTGTGATCGACAACCGCGACTACACGATCGAGGACGAGGCTCGCGTGCGCGAGCTCGTCCGCACCCACGGCTGGGCCACCCTGGTCTCGGTCGCCGACGACGGCGCGCCCGTCGCCTCCCACGTGCCGGTCCTGCTGGAGGACACGCCGCCGGGGGAGCCGATGTGCCTGCTCAGCCATGTCGGCCGGCCCGACGAGGTGCTGCACGGGCTCGACAGCGGACGCGAGTCGCTGCTCATCGTCCAGGGGCCGCACGGCTACGTGTCGCCCGGCTGGTACGACCTGACCCCGGCCGTGCCGACGTGGAACTACGTTGCGGTCCACCTGCGCTGCGCCGTCGAGCTGCTCGGGCCCGACGAGTCGTACGCGATCCTGTCCGACACGGTCGACGCGTACGAGTCGGTCATGCCCGATCCTGTCCGGCTGCCCCGGGTCGAGGAGTACGCGCGGCGCATCGCCAAGGGCGCCGCGGGGTTCCGCCTGCGGGTCACCGGATGGCAGGGCAAGGCCAAGCTCAGCCAGGACAAGCCGCGTGCCGTCGCGGAACGTGTGGTGGCGGCGCTGGAGTCCGACCCGCACTACGCGCAGCCGGCGCTCGCAGCGGAGATGCGGGCCGAGCTCGACCGCAGGCCGGGCCGGTCGTGAGCCGCGCGGACGAGCTGTTGCTGGCCGGTGCCCGCCTGGTCGGCCGCACGGACCCCGTCGACCTGCTGCTGCGCCACGGGCGCGTTGCGGACGTCGGACCGGCGGGCACGCTCGACGTCGGGCCGGTGGAGCGGGTCGAGCTGGCCGGCCGTACCGTCCTGCCCGGTCTGTGGGACAAGCACGTCCACCTCACGCAGTGGGCCCTGGTGCGCAGACGGCTCGACCTGTCGGGAGCCGGCTCCGCGGCAGAGGCGGCGTCGCTCGTGCGCGCCCGCCTCGAGGAGGGCACGCTCGAGCCCGGCGCCGCGCTCATCGGTTACGGGTTCCGGGACGGCTTGTGGCCGGACGTCCCGACCGCCGCGCTGCTCGACGAGGTGGCAGGCGACGTCCCGGTCGTCCTCGTGTCCGGCGACCTGCACTGCGCGTGGCTCAGCAGCGCCGGCCTGCGGTACGTCGGCAGCGCTCAGGGGCTCGGCGACACGCACCCCACCGGCGTGCTGCGGGAGAGCGAGTGGCTGCCGCTGGCGGCCGCCGTCGACCAGGTCGCGGACGAGCTCGCCGACACCTGGGTGGCCGACGCCGCCGCTGCCGCAGCGACCCGGGGCGTGGTCGGCGTCGTCGACCTGGAGATCACCGACAACCTGACAGCCTGGCGCCGCCGGTTCGCCGGCGGCTTCGACGCGCTGCGCGTCCGGGCGGGCGTCTGGACGCCCTGGCTGGACGACGTCCTCGCCGCGGGACTGCGTACCGGCGACGTGCTGCCCGGCACGGGCGGCCTGCTGGAGCAGGGCCCGTACAAGGTGGTCACGGACGGCTCGCTCAACACCCGCACCGCCTACTGCCACGACGCTTACCCCGGCCTGACGGGGCCCGAGGCGCACGGGATCCTGTCGGTGCCGCCCGAGGAGCTGGTCCCGCTCATGAAGCGCGCCCACGACGGCGGGCTGCGGTGCGCGATCCACGCGATCGGGGACCACGCCAACTCCCTCGCGCTGGACGCGTTCGACGCGACGGGCGCGCGCGGCTCGGTCGAGCACGCCCAGCTCCTCGATCCGGCCGACCTGGGGCGGTTCGCCGAGCTCGGCGTGATCGCCTCCATCCAGCCCGAGCACGCCATGGACGACCGGGACGTCGCCGACCGGCACTGGGCCGGCCGCACCGGGCGGGCCTTCCCGTACGGCTCCCTCGCCGACGCCGGGGCGGTGCTCGCGCTCGGCTCGGACGCCCCGGTCGCGCCTCTGGACCCCTGGGTCGCCGTCGCGGCGGCCGTCAGCCGTTCCAGGGACGGGCGCGACTCGTGGCACCCCGAGCAGCGGATCGGGCTGCGGACGGCGCTGGAGGCCTCGACGGACGGGCACGGGCTGTACCCGACGGCGGGCGGCCCGGCGGACCTGGTGGTCCTGGACGCGGACCCCCTGGAGGTCGACGTCGACGGTGGTGGGGCCGCGGGCGCGACGGACGCGCTGCGGAAGATGCCGGTGGCCGGCACCCTGCTGGCGGGCCGCTGGACCCACCGGACGTTCTAGCCGGACAGCCCGCCCAGGACGACGTACCCCGCACAGGCGGCACCGAGGACCAGGGCGGCTGCCGTGGCAAGCGCGATGGGCGCTGCGCCGTGGTCGAGGGAACCGGTGGTGTGCAGCGCGGTGTTGGCGCGGCGGTAGCCGATCGCGGCCGCGACGTAGGCGGCGACCGCCAGGCCGGCGCCGGTCACGCCGGCGAAGACGGCAGCGACGCCGGCGGCCTCCACCGTGAAGCGCATGGCGACGAGGCTGGCCACGCCGAAGGCGAGGCATGTGCGGCGCCAGGCGAGCAGGGTGCGTTCGGTCTGCAGGCCGGAGTCGTAGACGCCGTCCTCGGAGGTCGCCCGGCTCATACGAACAGCCCGATGGTCACCAGCGCGACCGCGACGACGATGCCGACGACGAGCAGCCCGCCCACGGCGAGGCCGGGCAGCGGCCGGCCCAGGCGCAGCGCCGTCTCGGTGGCGGCCCAGCCGAGCCAGGCCTGCACCGCGGCGACCGTGCCCAGCACGAGGAAGACACCGGCAGCGGCCACACGCCAGCCGGGCGCCGCGGGCAGCGAGAGCGCTTCGAGCGCGAACGCGCCCGCGTACAACCCGAGCGCCGTCCGCAGCCAGGCCAGGAACGTGCGCTCGTTGGCGAGGCTGAACCGGGGGTCGGGCTCTTCGCCGTCCCGGTAGACGCGCTGGGGAAACCTCTTCGTCGGCACCTGCCCACGGTAACGGCGCCGGCGTCGCTCAGCGGCCCGCGGCGTATCCCTGCGCGCCTCGCGGGTTGGCGCCGGCCCCCAGCAACCCGGTGGCGGGATCGCGGGTCACGGCGGACAGCCGCCCCAGCGACCAGTCGCCGGCCCGGGTCACCACGTGCCCGCGACGCTCCAGCCCCGCGATGACGTCGTCACCGAGCCGGTCCTCCACCACGGCGCCGCCCGGCGTCCAGGTCCGGGGCCAGAACGAGCCGGGGAACGACGTCGTGTGCAGGGCCGGCGCGTCGATCGCCTGCTGCGGCGTGTACCCGCCGACGAGCACGCGCAGCAGGAACAGGAGCTGCCACTGGTCCTGCTGGTCGCCGCCCGGGGAGCCGAGCGCGATCAGCGGCTCGCCGTCGCGCAGCACGAGCGTGGGCGTGAGCGTCGTGCGCGGCCGCCGTCCGGGTACCAGGGCCGACGGCGACGCCTCGTCCAGCCACGTCATCTGCAGCCGCGTACCCAGGCAGAAGCCGAGGCCGGGCACCGTGGGGGAGGACTGCAGCCAGCCGCCCGACGGCGTGGCCGAGATCATGTTGCCCCAGCGGTCCACGACGTCGATGTGGCACGTGTCGCCGCGGGTGGCACCGGTGTGCTCGGGGGAGTCGGGCTCGACCACCGGGGCGGGCACCGTCGGCTCGCCGACGCCCGCGGCCGGACCGCCCGTCGGCGCACCCGGCAGTGAACCGGCCGGGGCGCTCGTCGCGTACTCGGTGCGCAGCGTGGGCACGGGCGGCGTCGGGCGGCCGGGGACGTCGCCGGGGCGCACCTCGTGGCTCGCGGTGTCGCCCACGAGCGCCCGGCGGCGGGCCGCGTAGTCCTCGCTGAGCAGGTAGGTCAGCGGCACGTCGTCGGCCGCCGGGTCGCCGTACCAGACGTCGCGGTCCGCCATCGCGAGCTTCTGGGCCTCGAGGACCGTGTGGGCGCCGAGCTCGGTGGACGGGTCGAGCGCCCCGTCGTCGAACCCCTCGAGGATCTTGAGGGCCGCCAGCATGGCGGGGCCCTGCCCCCAGGCACCGGTCTTGGCCACGGTGTACCCGCGGAACGTCACGGTGCACGCCTCCTCGTAGGAGGCCTCGAAGCCGGCGACGTCGGCGGCGGTCATGACGCCCGCGTGGTCGCCGCCGTCGGCATGCCGGTGCGGGGTGCGCACGAACGCCTCGACCGCCGCGCCCACGCGCTCGCGCCAGGCCACCCTGGCGAGGTCGATGGCCTCCGCGCGGCTCGCCGCCCCGGAGCCCGCCGCGACGACCGCTTCCAGCAGGTCGGCGTACTCGGGGTTGGTCACGAGCGTGCCGGGGGCAGGAGCCGCGCCGTCGGGCAGCCAGCGGGCGGCCGAGGTGGGCCAGTGGTCCCGGAACAGGTCGCTGACCATGGAGATGGTCGAGCTGACCCGGCCGAGCACGGGGTGGCCGTCGCGGGCGTACCCGATGGCGTGGGCCAGGACGTCGCCGAGCTCCCAGGTGCCGTGGTCGCGCAGGAGCAGCAGCCAGGCGTCGACCGCGCCGGGCACAGCCGCCGCCAGCGCCCCCGAACCGGGCACGAGGTCGAGCCCCTCTGCCCGGTAGTGCTCGATGGTGGCGCCTGCCGGGGCAGGCCCCTGGCCCATGAGCACACGCGGGGCCGACGGCGCGTCGGCGGTGACGAAGACACCCGTCATGTCGCCGCCAGGCCCGTTGAGGTGCGGCTCGACGACGTGGAGCACGAACGCACCGGCGACCGCCGCGTCGAACGCGTTGCCTCCCCGTTCGAGCACCGCCTGGGCGCTCGCGGTGGCGATCCAGTGGGTCGAGCCCACCATCCCGAACGTGCCCTGGAGGTCGGGCCGGGTCGTCCCGGCGACGGGGGGCGAGAAGCGAGCCGGGTCGGACGGCGGCGGGACAGGCGGTGCGGAGGTCATGACACGGACGATTGCATACTCTGTCCGGCGGGTGAAAGCCTGGGTACAGTCTCGCCATGGAAAAGGACAATGAGGTCACTTCACAGGGGATGATCGAGGACCCACCGTCGTCGGGCGAGCGGACCGGGGCGGGGTACGAGGGCGCCCTCGAACGGCCACGCTGGAAGATCATCGGCCCCGGCCTCGTCGTCGCCGCCACCGGCATCGGCGCCGGCGACCTCGTCGCCACGATGGTCGCGGGCAGCAACTACGGCTACGCGCTGCTGTGGGCGGTGATCCTCGGCGTCGTCGTGAAGATCGCCCTGGTCGAGGGCGCCGGACGCTGGACGCTCGCGACCGGCCGCACCATCTTCGACGGCTGGAAGGGGCTCGGCCTGTGGGCCGTCGTCTACTTCGGCATCTACGTGGTGGTCTGGGGCTTCAGCTACGGCGCCGCCGCGATGTCCGGTGTCGGTCTCGCGCTGAACGGGCTGTTCCCGGCCGTCGACGTGCGGTACTGGGCGATGCTCTCCGGGGTCGCGGGCCTGCTGCTCGTCTGGTTCGGCAAGTACAAGCCGTTCGAGAACGTGATGGCGGTCCTCATCGGTGTCATGTTCGTGACCGTCGTGGGCTCGGCTGTGATGACGACGCCCAACCTCGGCGAGATCGCGGCAGGCCTCGTGCCGGTCATCCCCGAGGGCGCGGTCCTGAACACGCTGGGTCTCGCGGGCGGCGTCGGGGGCACCATCACCCTGGCCGCCTACGGCTACTGGCTCACCGAGAAGGGCTGGGACACACCCCGCTGGATGCGCGTGATGCGGCTCGACAACGCGTGGGCTTACATCATGTCGGGCATCTTCGTGGTGTCCATGCTCATCGTGGGCGCTGAGCTGCTGTACTCCGCCGGCATGGCCGTCGCCGACGGCGAGGAGGGGCTCATCGACCTCGCCGACGTGCTCGCACAGCGGTACGGCGCGTTCATGGCGCCGCTGTTCCTCGTCGGGTTCTTCGCCGCGACGTTCTCGTCGGTGCTCGGCGTCTGGCACGGGGTGTCGCTCATGTTCGCGGACTTCGTCGCCACGATGCGGGGCCTGCCCGGCGACGACCGCCGCCGCGGCGCCGGCGGCACGTACTACCGCGCCTACATCCTGTGGCTGACGTTCCCGCCGATGGCGCTGCTGTTCCTCGACAGGCCGATCCTGCTTGTCGTGCTCTACGGTGCGCTGGGCTCGCTGTTCATGCCCTTCCTGGCGCTGACGCTGCTGATCCTGATGAACTCGAAGGCGGTGCCGGCCCGGTGGCGCAACCGCTGGTGGGTCAACGTGGTCCTCGCCCTGGTGGCCGTGATGTTCCTGGTCCTCGGCGGCAACGAGCTCGTCAAGGTGATCGCGCCGCTCTTCGGCGGCTGATCCCCCGACGGGGGTTCCGCGAGGTAGAGCGTGTGTCCGAGAGCGCGGGGGGCGAGCCCCGCGGCCTCGGAC
>NZ_JBHXBG010000224.1:0-8023 GCF_042726755.1 Promicromonospora sp. NPDC060271
AAGTAGAGCGCCTGTCCGAGTCCCCTGGCGACGCCGGGGGTGAATCGGACAGGCGCTCTACTTCGCAGATCCTCGCGTCAGAGGGACGCGAGAGCCTCGTTGAACGTCTTGCTCGGACGCATCACCGCGCTGGCCTTGGCCTCGTCCGGGCGGTAGTACCCGCCGATGTCGGCAGGCTTGCCCTGGACCGCGAGCAGCTCGTCGACGATCGCCTGCTCGCTCGCGGCGAGCGCCTCGGCCAGCGGCTTGAACGTGGCGGCGAGCTCGGCGTCGTCGGACTGCGTGGCCAGCTCCTGCGCCCAGTACAGGCCGAGGTAGAAGTGCGAGCCGCGGTTGTCGATGGTGCCGAGGCGACGGCCCGGGGAGCGGTCCTCGCCCAGGAACGTGCCGGTGGCGCGGTCGAGGGTGTCGGCAAGGACCTGGGCCCTTGCGTTGCCCTCGGTCACCGCGAGGTGCTCGAAGGACGCGGCCAGCGCGAAGAACTCACCGAGCGAGTCCCAGCGCAGGTAGTCCTCCTCGACGAGCTGCTGGACGTGCTTCGGCGCGGAGCCGCCGGCGCCCGTCTCGAACAGGCCGCCACCGTTCATCAGCGGCACGATCGACAGCATCTTCGCGGACGTACCGACCTCGAGGATCGGGAACAGGTCGGTGTTGTAGTCGCGCAGCACGTTGCCGGTCACCGAGATGGTGTCCAGGCCCTGGCGGATGCGCGCGAGCGAGAACGCCGTCGCCTCCGCCGGGTCCATGACGTGGATCTCGAGGCCCTCGGTGTCGTGCTCCGGCAGGTACTGCTCCAGCTTCTGGATCAGGTTGGCGTCGTGCGCGCGGCGCGAGTTCAGCCAGAACACCGCGGGCGTGCCGGACAGCCGGGCGCGGGTGACGGCCAGCTTGATCCAGTCGCGGATCGGGGCGTCCTTGGTCTGGCAGGCGCGCCAGACGTCGCCGGCGCGGACCGTGTGCTCCATGAGCACGTCGCCCGCACCGTTCACGATCCGGACCGTGCCGTCGGCGGCGATCTCGAAGGTCTTGTCGTGCGAGCCGTACTCCTCGGCGGCCTGCGCCATGAGGCCCACGTTCGGCACCGAGCCCATCGTGGCCGGGTCGAGGGCGCCGTTGGCACGGCAGTCGTCGATCACCGTCTGGTAGATCCCGGCGTAGGACGAGTCGGGGATCACCGCGAGGGTGTCCGCCTCCTCGCCGTCCGGACCCCACATGTGGCCGCCGATGCGGATCATGGCGGGCATCGACGCGTCGACGATGACGTCGGACGGGACGTGCAGGTTGGTGATGCCCTTGTCGGAGTTCACCATGGCCATCTTCGGGCCGTCGGCCAGCGCGGCGTCGAACGCGGCGCGGATCTCGGCGCCGTTCGGCAGCTCGCCGAGCCCGGCGAAGATGCCGCCCAGGCCGTCGTTCGCCGACAGACCGGCGGCGGCCAGGTCCTGCCCGTACTTCTCGAACACGGGCTTGAAGAAAGCCTTCACGACGTGGCCGAAGATGATCGGGTCCGAGACCTTCATCATCGTCGCCTTGAGGTGCACCGAGAAGAGGACGCCCTCGGCCTTGGCCCGCTCGATCGACTCCGCGAGGAACGCGTCCAGCGCCGCGGCGTCGAGGAACGTGCCGTCCACGACCTCGCCCGCGAGAACCTTGAGCCCGTCCTTGAGCACCGTCACGGTGCCGTCGGCGGCGACGTGCTCGATGCGCAGGGTGTCGTCGGCCGGGATGATCACGGACTTCTCGTTGGAGAAGAAGTCGTCGTGCCCCATCGTCGCGACGTTGGTCTTCGAGTCGGCCGTCCAGGCACCCATGCGGTGCGGGTGCGCCTTGGCGTAGTTCTTGACCGAGGCAGGCGCACGGCGGTCGGAGTTGCCCTGCCGCAGCACCGGGTTCACGGCGGAACCCATGACGCGGCCGTAGCGCTCGCGCACGTCCTTCTGCTCGTCGGTCTCGACGCTCTCCGGGAAGTCCGGCAGGTCGTAGCCGAGGCCCTGGAGCTCGGCGATGGCCGCCTTGAGCTGCGGCACCGAGGCCGAGATGTTCGGCAGCTTGATGATGTTGGCGGACGGGTCGTGCGCGAGCTCACCGAGCTCGGCGAGCGCGTCGGCCTGACGCTGCTCCTCCGTGAGCCGCTCCGGGAACTGCGCGATGATCCGGCCGGCGAGCGAGATGTCGCGGGTCTCGACGTCCACACCGGCCTTCGCCGCGTAGGCCGAGACGATCGGCAGGAACGAGTACGTCGCCAGGAGCGGGGCTTCGTCCGTGTGGGTGTAGATGATCTTGGACATGGGTGTGGCTGACTCCCCGGGTTATTGGAATGTGCCGATCTCTCGACATCAAGATACCCGAGAGGCCCCGTCTCCCCGGAATCACGAGACGCACCTCACGCCCGAGCTGTCAGACATACGGGCCACTCGGGTGACCGGTACGTCTGACAGGTCGGCGCGGGACGGTCAGACCAGGCCGAGGGCGCGGACGGCGTCGCGCTCCTCGGCCAGCTCGGCCACGCTCGCGTCGATCCGTGCGCGGGAGAACTCGTCGATCTCGAGGCCCTCGACGATCTTCCACTCGCCGGTGCCGTCCGAGGTCACGGGGAAGGAGGAGACGAGCCCCTCCGGGACGCCGTACTCGCCGGAGGACCAGAGGCCCGCCGAGGTCCAGTCACCCTCCGGCGTGCCGAGCGTCCAGTCCCGGACGTGCGCGATGGCCGCGTTCGCCGCCGACGCCGCCGACGACGCCCCGCGCGCCTGGATGATCGCGGCGCCCCGCTTGGCCACGGTCGGGATGAAGTCGTCGGTGAGCCAGGTCGTGTCCGCGGCGATCTCGGCACCAGGACGCCCGCCGACCTCCGCGTGGAACAGGTCGGGGTACTGCGAGGCGGAGTGGTTGCCCCAGATCGTGAGCTTCCTGATGTCCGCGACGGCGGTCCCGGTCTTGGCAGCGACCTGCGAGAGCGCACGGTTGTGGTCGAGCCGGGTCATCGCGGTGAACCGCGTCGCCGGCACGTCGGGCGCGTTCGTCGCCGCGATGAGCGCGTTGGTGTTCGCGGGGTTGCCGACCACGAGCACGCGGACGTCGGACGCGGCGCCGTCGTTGATGGCGCGGCCCTGCGGGCCGAAGATGCCGCCGTTGGCCTCCAGGAGGTCCGCACGCTCCATGCCGGCGCCGCGCGGGCGGGCACCGACGAGGAGCGCCACGTTGACCCCGTCGAAGGCCTTGACCGGGTCGTCGAAGATCTCGACGCCGGCCAGGGTCGGGAAGGCGCAGTCGTCGAGCTCCATCGCCGTACCCTCCGCGGCGGCGACGGCCTGGGGGATCTCGAGCAGGCGGAGCCGTACCGGCGTGTCCGCGCCGAGCATCTCGCCCGCGGCTATGCGGAAGAGCAGCGCGTACCCGATCTGGCCAGCGGCTCCGGTGACGGTGACATTCACGGGTTCAGTCATGACCCCACTCTCGCACCGACCGGCCCGCCTCGCCCAGCCCCCACGCGACATCCGTGCACAGGGTCCTGGCGAGCGCCGAAGACCGGCCCAAGACGATGCCGTAGGGCACAGCATGACCATGGTGAAGAAAATACCTGCGCGCATTCAGGTATTGCCCAGCCAGGTAATGGCAGGATGTGCGCGACATCGCACGCACGCCGCCACAACGCGCACCGAATCGGTGTGCCACTGAAAGGATCTGACTTCATGTCCCAGGACCTCGCCGCGACCCGCGGCGTCACCGAGGTCGAGGAGCGGTCTCCGAGCCTGCTCTCCCGCCTGCTCGCCGAGACCTTCGGCACGTTCCTGCTGACGCTCGTGATCGTGGGGATGCTCGTCTACGGCCCGCTGAACTCGGCCCAGGCGCTCGGCATCGCGCTCGGTGGTGCGTTCGCGTACATCGCCGGTGCCGCTGCCGTCGGTCGCGTCTCCGGCGCGCACTTCAACCCGGCGATCTCGCTGGGCGCCTGGCTCGGTGGGCGCATCTCGGTCGGCACCATGTTCACCTACTGGGGTGCGCAGCTCGTCGGCGCCGTCCTGGCCGCCGCCGTGCTCTTCACGACGCTTCCCCGCGCCCTCGTCGAGCTGCTCGGCAAGGAGAACACCCCCGACGTCTTCAGCTCGGCGGTGAACGGCTTCGGGGAGCTCTCCCCGCTCTACCTGCAGACGCAGGGCGGGGCCCAGTTCGACTGGTTCCCGGCGCTGCTGGTCGAGGTCATCATCTCCGCGGTGCTCGTCGGCGTGTACCTGGGCGCCAACGACCCCCGCGGCAAGTTCGGCTACGCGCCGGTCGCCGTCGGTAGCACCATCGCCGCGCTGACCCTGGTCTCGTGGTTCGTCACCAACACCGGCATGAACCCCGCTCGCTCGACCGCCGCCGCGATCTTCGCGGGCGAGTGGGCCCAGCTCTGGCTGTTCTGGGTCGCCCCGCTCGTCGGCGCAGCCCTGGCGGCCCTCTTCTACCGCGCGTTCGCCTCGGGCGAGACCGAGGAGACGGACGAGCTGGACCTCGACGAGGACGACGACGATCTCGATGACGACGACGTCGTGGTGGTCGAGGAGACCGAGGTCGTCGTGGAGACCCCCGCCAAGACGGAGGCCAAGACGGAGGCAGAGGCGGAGGCAGAGGCGGAGGCCGAGGCCACCGCGCCCGAGCCCGCGAAGAAGGCCGACGACAAGGCCTGATCGACCGCAGCACCCGCACGACGCCGGGGCCGCGCCTTCCGTACGGGAGGTGCGGCCCCGTTGTCGTGCGGGCACTGTGCAGACCGTGCGGCGATCGGCAGCCGTTTGCCGGGTCGGCGCTACCCGGCGCTACGATCCCGGATCATGGCCGACAAGACGCAGACCCCCGGCGACGAGCCGGAGCCGGCTACGGAACCCGAGACGGCCGACCCGGCGGACGACGCATCGGACGACGCGACCGACGACGCGACGGATGCCGCAGCAGACGAGCCGGCAGACGACGAGCCGGCAGACGACGTCGCAGACGACGCCATCGACTCCGACGACCCCGACTCCGACTCCGACGAACGGCCCACCGGCCCCTTCCCTACCCGGGTCGGCTGGGTCGTCGCCGCGTTCCTGCTCTTCTGGCCGCTGGCGATCCCGGCGCTCGTGCTGTCGATGCGGACGGCGGAGGCCAACGGCACGGGGAACGTCCGCCGGGCGGAGAAGTCCTCCGTCCGCACGCTCGACTTCGCCCTGGGCGCCGTCACGCTGGGAGTGCTCGGCATCGTCGGGCTGGCGGTCGGCATAGTGGCGGCCCCCACCTACGCGTCGTCGCTCCCAGCGGGGTTCGTCGCGACGGTCAAGTCGTTCGTCCCGCCGGCGCTGGCGGGCCCGCTCGGCATCACCCTGCCCGACGACGGCGCCGCGGTCGCCGCGCCGACGCCGTCCCCCACCCCGAGCGACGACCCGTACGCGGACGCCGACCCGTACGCCCCGGACCCGTCGGCCACCGACCCCTACGCGGACGTCCCGGCGGACGACCTCGGAGAGACGCCAGGGGCCGACGACGAGACGGACCCCGCCGGCGAACCGGTCCCTGAGGTGGACGAGACCGCCACGGCCGGGGCGGAGATCCCCGACCTCGCGGTGGGCGACTGCTTCGACACGTCGGCGACGTCGGGCCAGACCACTCTCTACCGGATCCCGGTGGTGCCATGCAGTACCGCGCACGGCGGCGAGATCTACGCCGAGACCACGGCGCCCGACAGCCTCGCGCGGAACGGCGCCGCGCCGACGCAGCAGGCGCTCTGGGACGCCGCTGACGCGTACTGCTACCCCGAGTTCACGAAGTTCGTCGGGATGCGGTGGGCCAGGTCGGAGCTGCTGTACTGGCCGATCGCGCCGTCGGAGGAGAGCTGGGCCGAGGGTGACCGGCGCATCCTGTGCGTCGTCGAGTCGGAGCAGCCGGTGACGGGCTCCCTCAAGGGCGCGGCTCGCTGACGCACGCCGGGCGGCACGGGCTGCCCGGCCGGGCGGCTGCCTGACGGGGCGGCTGCCCGGCGGGGCGGCGTCAGATGCTGGGCGTCGCCACGGCGAGGGCGCCGATCAGCACCGCTGTCGCGCCGTACAGCACGATGTCGATGGTCCGCGTGCGGATGACGAGCCCGACCGGGTTGTCGAGCACCGCGCGGAAGATCGCGCAGACCACGAGGACCACACCGATGCCGATGGCCCCGGCTCGCGCCCCTGCGACCAGGCCGAGCAGCACCGAGAGGGCGACGCCGAGCAGCACGAGCCAGATCGCGAGATTGCTGCGCTGCGGCTCGGGTGACGTCATGTCGGATGCCTCGCCGCTGGAGGGCTCACTGCGGTCGAGCTCCTGGCTGGTCGTCGTGGTGGCAGTCGTCAGACGTGCCTCTCCGGTTCGTTCGAGCGTAGCCGTTCCGGCGGTTGCCGGCTCGAGGAGCGCCGTAGCGCCACCCGGTGCGCCGGAGGCTGTCCGCGTCTCACTGAGATCCACGGCATGAGACTACAACCGAAACGTCGCGATTCCGCAGAGCCGTGACCTGCTTGCAACCTGAATAACAGTCCGTTCCCAGGCTGGCGGCCCTGCGAGCTACCGTGAGGTCCATGCCCACGCCTTCAGCACAGGTCCCCAGCAGCGTCGTCATCGTGGGTGCGGGACTGGCCGGCGCGCAAACCGCCGCGGCGTTGCGGAAGCACGGTTTCGAGGGTCACGTGACGCTGCTCGGCGCGGAGGGTCTGCCGCCCTACGACCGGCCCCCGCTGTCCAAGGAGCTGCTCAAGCGCACGGAGCCGGTCTGGCTCGCCGACGACCTCGGCATCGACCTGGACGCCCTCACCGACGACCTCCGGCTCGCCGATCCGGCGATCCGTCTCGCGGTGGACCGGGAGCGCGTGGTGGTGCGGACGGCGTCGGGCGACGACGTGACGGCCGACGTCGTCGTGCTCGCCCTCGGCAGCGAGCCCGTCCGGCCGGCGGGCTGGGACGCCGCGGTCACCCTGCACACCGCCGCGGACGCCGAGCGGCTGCGCGCGGCCCTCGTACCGGGGATGCGCCTCGTCGTGGTGGGTGCCGGCTGGATCGGGGCGGAGGTCGCCGGCGTCGCCGCGGGCGCCGGCGCCCGCGTCACCGTGGTGGAGGCGGGCCCGGTCCCGCTGGAGCGGCAGCTCGGCCGGCGGGTGGGCGGCCTGGTCACCCCCTGGTACGACGCCGCGGGGGTCACCCTGGTCACGGGCGTCGCCGTCGACCAGGTGCTGCCCGGGTCGCAGGAGGGCGCACGGGACGGGGCGCGCGTGACACTGGCCGACGGCCGCGTGCTCGAGGCGGACCTGGTGCTGGCGGCGGTCGGTGCGCGGCCCGCGTCGGGCTGGCTCGCCGGCTCCCTCCCACGTGAGTCGAACGGTGGGCTACGGGTCAACCGCGCGGGCCGGTTCATGGGGCTGCGCTCCCCCACCGACCCGGCGGGCGGGCTGCACCTCGACGCGCTGCGCAGGGTCTGGGCGGTGGGCGACATCGCGACGCGCGAGCACCCGGTGTTCGGGCCGGTCCCCGGGGGGCACTGGTCGGCCGCCCTGCACGACCCCGACGTCACGGTCCGGGCCCTGCTCGGCCTCGACGAGCGCGCCGCCGAGCCGGAGCGGGTGCGCGCACGGCTCGGGCTCGCGCCGATCCCGGCGCACGCGCCGTACGTCTTCTCGCAGCAGCTCGGGCACGACCTGGCCCTGTTCGGCGCGCCGTCCCCGTTCGACGAGGTGGTGCTGCGGGGCGACCCCGCGGCGTCGGACGGCTGGGCGGCGCTCTACCTGGAGAACGCGCTGGACCGCCATCCCCGCCGCACCACGGACGGCCACCGGGTGGCGACCGTCCGGGCCGTGCTGCTGGTCGACAAGCCCCGCGAGGTAGGTCAGGTCCGCAAGCTGATGAACCGCGGCGTCCCGCTGGAGCTGGACCTGGAACGCGCCCTGGACCCGACGGTGAAGCTGAAGGACGCCGTCGTCTGAGCCGGAGGTGCAGCGCAGGGTAGAGGCTGACTCCAGTTCGCCGAGGTAGAGCGTGTGTCCGGACA